>CAZUDR010000477.1:0-2711 GCA_964618715.1 uncultured Undibacter sp.
CGTAGTCGGTCAGCCGGTCGAGTTCGGCGAACCGCTGGTGATCATAGAATGACGGCTTTGCGAGTGGCCGGGCACGACGCATGTTCGACAAGATCCTGATCGCCAACCGCGGCGAGATCGCGCTGCGCGTGCTGCGTGCCTGCAAGGAACTCGGCATTCCCACCGTTGCGGTCCACTCCACCGCCGATGCCGACGCCATGCATGTGCGCTTCGCCGACGAGAGCGTGTGCATCGGCCCGCCAGCGGCCAAGGACAGCTATCTCAACATCCCGTCGATCCTTGCCGCGTGCGAAATCACCGGCGCCGACGCAGTACATCCCGGCTACGGCTTTCTGTCGGAGAACGCACGCTTTGCCGAAATCCTCTCCGATCACAACGTCCAGTTCATCGGCCCCAAGGCCGAGCATATCCGGATCATGGGCGACAAGATCGAGGCCAAGCGCACGGCCAGGCACCTCGGCATACCGGTGGTGCCCGGCTCTGACGGTGGCGTGTCCACCGATGCGGAAGCGGCCCGCGTTGCCGGCGACATCGGCTACCCGGTGCTGATCAAGGCGGCGGCCGGCGGCGGCGGGCGTGGCATGAAGGTCGCGCGCTCGGCATCCGACCTGGCCACTGCGCTCGCGACGGCACGCGCCGAGGCCAAGGCCGCGTTCGGCGACGACGCCGTCTATATCGAGAAATATCTCGAGCGTCCGCGCCACATCGAGATCCAGGTGCTTGGCGACGGCCAGGGACAGGCCGTTCATCTCGGCGAGCGCGACTGCTCCCTGCAGCGACGGCACCAGAAGGTGTGGGAGGAAGGCCCCTCGCCCGCCCTCAATGCCACGGCGCGCGACCAGATCGGCGAAACGGTGGCCAAGGCCATGCGCGAGATCGGCTATCTCGGCGTCGGTACGGTCGAGTTCCTCTACGAGGACGGCCAGTTCTATTTCATCGAGATGAACACGCGCATCCAGGTCGAGCATCCGGTCACCGAGATGATCACCGACATCGACCTGATTTTCGAGCAGGTGCGCGTCGCCGCCGGTTCGGAACTTGCCTTGCAGCAGAGCGACATTGTCTTCCGCGGCCACGCCATCGAATGCCGCATCAATGCGGAAAACCCGGTGTCCTTCCGGCCCTCGCCCGGGAAGATCCTGCATTATCATCCGCCCGGCGGGCTGGGTGTGCGCATCGACAGCGCGGTCTACGAGGGCTACTCCATTCCGCCCTATTACGACTCCCTGGTCGGCAAGCTGATCGTGCACGGCAAGACGCGCACGGAATGCCTGATGCGGCTGAAGCGCGCGCTCGACGAGGTCGTGGTCGACGGCATCGAGACCACGCTGCCATTGTTCCGCGCCCTGGTACGCGAGAAGGACATCATCGACGGCAACTATCACATCCACTGGCTTGAGCAGTTCCTCGCCCACGGCGGGATGGACGAGTAGTCTCAGGCAGCCGTGAGGCGTTCGAACAAGGCGCAGATCGCGTCGGGATCATAGGGCTTGGCGACGAAGACCGAGCGCGGCACCAACCGGTCCGGTCCCATATGGCTGTAGCGGCCGGATGTGTAGACGACCGGCAATTCGGGACACCGCTCGCGCACCTTCACCGCCAGCTCCGTCCCGTTCATGCGGCCCGGCAGGTTGATGTCGGTGAACAGCACGTCCACCGCACCGCCGCTGTCGATATAGCGCAGCGCGGCGTCCGCATCGGTCACCTCGTGCACTGCAAAGCCGTGCTCGTCCAGCCAGTCGGCCACCAGATGGCTGATCAGAACCTCGTCTTCCACCATGAGGACGGTGGCTGAACCTGCGGGCTGTGGCATCAGAGCCTCGCTGTGCACTTGATCTCCCGGTGCCAACGCACAAGGCGGGCATACGGGTCGAGCTTCCGGACAATTGATGCCATTATGGTGAGCGAAGCCTTAAATCAGGCCGCGGGTTCCGCCCGGGTACCCAAGGGAATGCGGCGGCCCTAGAATGAGTCATCGTCACGCGAGAGCGCCATGGCCAGCCGCGGCAACAACTTCATCGAGATCACGCCGGAGGTGCTGCTCAAGGCCTATGCCTGCGGCATTTTTCCCATGGCGGAGAGCGCCGACGACCCGGCGCTCTACTGGATCGAGCCGGAACTGCGGGGAATCATCCCCATCGACGGGTTCCACGTGCCGGCGCGGCTCGCGCGTACCGTGCGCACCACCGCTTTTACGGTGCGCGTCGACCGCGCCTTCGACGCGGTGGTCGACGGCTGCGCCGAGCCCAAGGTCGACCGCTCGCGCACCTGGATCAACGCCCGCATTCGCAAGATCTACCGCGCGCTCTATGCCGAGGGACATTGCCACACCGTCGAGGTCTACGACGGTGACGAGCTGGTCGGCGGGTTGTACGGCGTCTCGCTCGGCCGTGCCTTCTTCGGCGAAAGCATGTTCCACCGCGCCCGCGACGCGTCCAAGATCGCGCTGGTGCACCTGGTGGCGCGGCTGAAGGCCGGCGGCTACCGCCTGCTCGACACGCAATTCGTCACCGATCACCTGAAAATCTTCGGCGCCGTCGAACTGCCGAAAAAGCAGTATCACCGGATGCTGGAAGACGCGCTGGTCGGCGAAGGCCATTTTGCATCGCTGCCGACAAACCGGCCGGTGCGCGGCGTCGACGCGCTTGCCGTGATCGAGGGGCGCTGGCGCGCCGGCAACGGCGACTGAACCGGGAAGCGGTTCGAACTAT
>CAZUDR010000477.1:2721-2945 GCA_964618715.1 uncultured Undibacter sp.
TGGGTCTCTACCTCGGGGCGCGGCGGGGGGGGCCCCCCGCCGCCCCCCCCCACGACCGGCTGTGACGCGGCCGGCGGCGCCGCGGCCGGCCGCCGCGGCGGTGTCGGCGGATTGTCGACCGGCTCGCTGGTGTTGTCCCCGCCCGTGATCTGACCGACACCGGCCGCGGTCGCCACCGCCGGCTGATCGCCACCGCCGCCTTTGCAGTCGGTCAGCCAGATGTC
>CAZUDR010000478.1:0-2937 GCA_964618715.1 uncultured Undibacter sp.
CAACGGTCCGGTCCCAACCCCGCGCGCGCTTCAGTTCCGCGCTTCACCCGGCAAGATTTGCCCAGTTTATGGTTAGCGTCGGGTTAATGGCGCAGGACGGAATCGTGCCGGGCACAAGGCCGGCGGCGCACCTTACTGGCGGTACTGCTGGATACGGGTCGTGCGCAGGCCGGCGAGGCCGTGCTGGTCGATGGAGTATTGCCAGGAGAGAAATTCTTCGACGGTCAGCGTGTAGCGGGCGCAGGCCTCTTCCAATGACAGCAACCCGCCGCGCACGGCCGCAACGACCTCGGCCTTGCGTCGGATGACCCACCGTTTCGTGGACGGCGGCGGCAGATCCGCGATCGTCAGCGGACTACCATCGGGCCCGATGACGTACTTGACCCTCGGGCGATGGGGCTCGGTCATTGGTTCATACTCACAACACGACTGACAGATACTTCACGCAAACTACTGGCCGCGGCTTAAAAATTGCCTAAGCACGCGGTCCGAAGGGGCGAATGTTTGCCCGGGTTTCCGTAACGTTTGGGTAAGGGTTGGGCCGCGCGCCGTCGCTTTCCCCGTTCCCGCGCGGTGGCCGACGCGATATTCTTCGGGAAAACCGGTCAATTGCCGTTGCGCGGAACGTGGACGATGTCCAGGGCGCGGAACGCGCCCGGAGCGACCATCATCGGGGCAGGGGATCAGGCCCCCGGGCGCACGATCCGCTTGATCCGGTCGAGGCTGTAGTCCTGTCCGTTGATGGACAGCAGCGGCGGCGTCTGCGTGAGGTCGACCGAGTCGACGATCGCCTCCACCTCGGTGGAGATGCCGACGGATTGCTTGTTGGCGTCCACGGCGGTGGCCGTGAGGGTGTAACTGCCGGCCGGCCAGACCTTGCCGCCGTTGCCGTGGCCGTCCCAGGTGAAACGCTGGGCGCCGGGATTCACCGCGAAAGTGCCGGTGTAGGCCGTCTGCCCGGTGGCGTCGTCCTTGATGACGATGGTGGCGGAGACCGGCTTGTTGACGTTGAGCGTCCAGCTCGCCTGTCCGCCGCTGAGCCGCGTTGTGGAGCCGTCGACCACCACGGTGGAGCCGACATAGGCGAGCGCGGTGGTCGCCTGCGCGCTCTTCTCCAGCGACACCAGTGCGGCGAGCTGGTCGTTCGATTTCATCTGCTGCTCGACCTGGGCGAACTGGACCAGCTGCTGCGTGAACTGGTTGGTGTCGAGCGGATCGAGCGGGTTCTGGTTCTTCAGCTGCGTGGTCAGCAGCTGCAGAAACGTATTGAAATTGTTGGCGATGGTCGCGTTATCGACGGTGCCGGAAACGACGCTGGCGGCGCTGCTGGCTGGAATCGGAGTGGTGTTGATGGCGGCCATTGTTTGCGTCCCTACACGCGGATATCGACACCGCCGTCACGACCGAAGAAACGGCCGCCGGCGATGGTCACGGGTGTTGGCAATGAATCGTCTTCGACGACGAGCTGTGCGGCATCGCTGCGGCCGGCCCGCTCCTGGTTCTGGCCATGCGACTGGTCGCGCAGCGAGAATTGCAGACCTTCGTCGGCCGTCTTCAGGCCGGCATCCTGCAGTGCGCGCTGCAGGCCGGCGGAGTCGCGTTGCAGCAGGCTGAGCGTATCCTTGCGGTCGGCGATCAGATGCGAGGTGACGCGACCGTCGCGGTCGACGTCAAGGCGGACCTCGATGCGGCCCAGTTCGGGCGGATCGAGGCGGATCTCGAAGCGGTTCCTGCCGTTGAGCGCCCTGCTGGCAATCTCGATGGCGACGCCGGACAGGGGCACAGCCGCGGCCTGGGCTGGGATCTGCGGGGATACGGTGGCGGTTGCCGCCGACGACTGCGCCGGCTGCTGCTGTTGCAACGACGCCGCCATGGCGAGCGGCTGGGTCGCATCAGCGGCCGCTTTGGCCGCCGCGTGCGCGTTGCTCGATCCGGCCATTGCCGCATTGTCGGGCAGGGCATTGCGATGCGACTGCGCCGGCAAGTCCACGTGCTCCGGAAGGGCAGGTTTCTGCTCGCCACGCCCGGGCGCGTCTTCCGCCTTCGCCTGCGGCGGCAGTTCGGGCCCTGCGGCCTGCTTCTCCTCGCCCTTGGCCCGGGCATCGGCGGGTTTGCTGGCGGCGGCCTGCAGGGCGGCGGCGGCCGCTGGCGGCGTCCTGCCTTCCGCGGCATCGGCGGCATGCGTGGCATTCTCGGAATGCGCCGCGGCCGTTGGCGTTGGTGCGACGGCCGGGCCGGTCTTCGGTCCGCTCAGCGCGGTCGCATCGGCGTTGCCGGTATCCGTGCCGGAGCCTTCGGCACGGACGCCATCGTCGATGATGTCTGGATCGGGATTTGCCGGCTGCCCGGCTGTCTTGACGGGTTCGTCGCCCGCTTTGGTTTCATCGCCGTCGGTTTCTGTCTCGCCGGAGGCGTCCACCTCGGCCTGGGCATCAACCTGCGCCGCTGCATCGAACTCTGTCGTCACTTCTGTCGGCGTGGCTGGATCGGTGGCCTCGCCCTGATCAGTGTCGCCAGTCTTGCTGCCGGTTGACCCGGCGTCTGCTGATTTGTTGTCGGCCGCCTTCGCCTCGGCCGGTTCGTCATCGCCCGAACCGGCACTCCCGGTCTTGCTGGTCGCGGGAGACCGGGACTCGACGGGCGGCCGGCTTTCGGGGCGCTCCGGCGAGGCGCTGTTCGAGGCGGAACTGGCCCTGGGCCGTTCGGCGGCGGGGGCACTCTCGTCGAGCATGGTTTCGAATGCCGACGCCGGCGCGTGCCCGGGGGCCGGGTCGGGCCGCGCGGGGCGGTAGGTGAGGCTGATCGGGTGGGCGCTCGTTTCAGACGCAACTTGTGGCACTGGCAAACCTCCGGATATCCGCCGTACCGTCTGCAATCGTCAGGCCACGGCGCCCCCGCTTGATATCCCTTTGCTTATCAATGCTTTAGCCGCAAAAG
>CAZUDR010000479.1:0-2926 GCA_964618715.1 uncultured Undibacter sp.
CACCAGGTGCGCTGGCACTGGGTGAAGGGCCATGCCGGCCACGCCATGAACGAGCGCGCCGACGAGCTGGCGCGCGAGGGTCTCGTTGCCGCGCGCGCCGGCGCCGTCGGCGCGATGAAGACGAAGTAGCCGCGGGATGCCGGCCGGGATGCAGGCGACCGTTCCTATATCTGCTTCAGCAGCGCCTCGCCGCTGGTCAGTTCGCACTTGCCCGGGGCGTCCTCGATGCTCACCGCCTTGACCGCGCCGTCGTCCACCAGCATGGCGAAGCGTTTGGAGCGCGTGCCGAGACCGGCGCCGGCGCCGTCGAAGGCCATGTCGATCGCCTTGGCAAACTCGCCGTTGCCGTCGGCAAGGAAATCGATCTTGCCCTCGGCGCCGCTTGCCTTCTTCCAGGCTTCCATGACGAACACGTCGTTGACGGAGGTCACCGCCACGGTGTCGACGCCCTTGCTCTTGAAGGCGTCAATATTCTTGAGGAAGCTCGGCAGGTGCAGGTTGTTGCAGGTCGGCGTGAAAGCGCCGGGGACGCCGAACAGGGCCACTTTCTTTCCCTTGAAGACCTCGTCGGTGGTTCTGGGCTTGGGGCCCTCACCGGTCATGACGCGGAAGGTTGCGTTGGGCAGTTTGTCGCCGGCCTTGATGGGCATGGGTGTCGTCCTCTCGTACTGACGCTGCTACGAAATGTCGTCGCGCGAAGGCGTTTCGTCCGCCGCGCAAGATAACGCAGCCGGCGAATTAGTCGAGGAGGGTTTTCACCTCGACGGCGTGTGCGCCTTCAACCAGTGTCAGGACCAGCGGAATCCTGCCGTCGGCATCGACGCCGGGCGGAAGCCCGTCGAGTTCGAAACTGAAGCGCCGGTGACCGGCCGGCGCGCCGTCGACGGGTTTTGGTACCGGCAATGCCCACTCGGCTGTCGGGCCTTCGGCGAACAGCGTGACCGGCTTGCCGGCGGGTGCGGCAACGTCGACAAGCACCTGCGCGCGTTGCCCGTTCTTCGCGGGCACCCGCGTGACGGACAGCCCCGCTTCGGTGGCCGATGCGGATCGGGGAACCTGCGCTTCCGCTGCCGCCAGCGCCTTGTCGCTGGCGCTCGCGCCGGGGCTCAGGGTCAGTTCCGCGCTGCCTTTCGCGGGCACGCACAGTTTTTCGCAGATTGCGTAATCAACAACGACACGGAGCCTGACCGGCTTGCCCGCCTGCTCGGGCGTGACCGTCAGCGGGAAGATCACATCACCCTTGTAGCCGATCGAATTGCCCGCTTCATCGGCGAGCAGGTGCGGCGCCGGATAGGAGACCCTGGCGGCGGCGAGATTCTGCGAGCCGGAGAAATCAAATCGTGGCGGCACGCCGGCATCGCCCGGATAGCGCCAGTAGGTATGCCAGCCCGGCGCCAGCCGCAGCTCGATCCCGGCGCGCAACCTGTCCGCATTTTTCTGATTCGTGCCGGCGATCAGACGTATTGCCGCGTGGCTTTCCTCCGCCCAGGGCGAAGAGTCGGCGGCGCACGCCGGCACGGCCAACATTATGACAGCGCCGGCAACGGCGCCGGTGAACAGGTCTGATGCTTTCATGGGCACGATCTAATCGGTAAAACCATGCCGTGCCACTGAATTCATCGTGAGCACGGCAAGTTCACACGCAGCCGACGGGGATTTTGTCACATTTGCTTTCCAATTGTGGCAGGCAGTTGAACTTTCGTCGTTTCCCGTCGTTTGCAAAGGCACACCAATCGGCTAACAATTTAACCATGACGGGCGCCAGATCATCCGCCGAAAAACCCGCCTCCCGCGGCTATCTCGACGGGCAGATGTTGATTGCGATGCCGGCCATGAGCGACGAGCGGTTCGCTCGCAGCCTGATCTACGTCTGCGCGCATTCGAGCGAGGGTGCCATGGGCATCGTCGTGAACCAGCGGGCGCCGAACATCCGTTTTCCCGACCTGCTGGTGCAGCTTGAGGTGATCCCCGCAAGCGACCGTATCGAACTGCCGACACGGGCGGAGGGCGTCACCGTGCTCAAGGGCGGTCCCGTGGAGACCGGCCGCGGCTTTGTCCTGCATTCGGCGGACTTCTTCATCGAGAATTCGACGCTGCCGATTGACGAGGGCATCTGCCTGACGGCCACGCTCGATATCCTCAAGGCGATTGCCCGCGGTAACGGGCCGGTCAGCGCGGTGCTGGCGCTCGGCTACGCCGGATGGGCTCCCGGCCAGCTGGAAGAGGAAATCCAGCAGAACGGCTGGCTGCATTGTGCAGCCGACTCCGAGCTGATCTTCGGCAGCGATACTGACGCCAAATACGAGCGCGCGCTGCGCAAGATCGGCATCGACCTCGGCATGCTGTCGAGTGAATCCGGTCACGCCTGACGGATCATCCCGGCCATATTTTCGCAGACGATCGCTCGCCGCAACAATCAGCGCGCGACTTCCAGCCTGTCGCCGGTCAGCAGTTCGCGCGCCTCGTCGGCGCTCATCGGCTCGCCGAAGGCGAACCCTTGCGCGTATTCACAGCCGAGCTGGTAAAGCTCGACCGCGTCGGAATCGGTTTCCGCGCCTTCCGCCACCACGTCCATGCCGAGGTCGTGCGCAAGTGCGATGATCGAGCGCAGCAGCACCGGCCGTTTGCCCTGTGGCGTCGGCCGTACGAAGGACTGGTCGATCTTGATGGTGTCGAAGGGGAAGCGCTGCAGATAGGCGAGCGAGGAATGGCCGGTGCCGAAATCGTCCAGCGACAGGCCGGCGCCCAGCTCCTTGATGCGCGCGAGCATCTGCGCGGCGTGCTCGGGGTTTTCCATCACCAGCGATTCCGTGATTTCGAGCTTCAGCGAGCCCCGGGTGAGGGCAGTGCGCGCCATCACGCTGCGCAGGTCCTGGATCAGATCATGGCGTAACAGCTGCCGTGACGAGACATTGACGCTGGCGAA
>CAZUDR010000480.1:0-2922 GCA_964618715.1 uncultured Undibacter sp.
ACGAGGGGCGCCGGCAACTCGCCGAACACCCAGTAGCCGAGCAGCAACGCCCACAACATCATCGCGTAGTCGAACGGCGCGATCACCGAGGCGGCGGCGTGGCGGTAGCTCTCGGTGAGAAAGATGTGTGCCAGACCGCCGAGCACACCGAGGGTCACCAGCTCCAGCAATTCCGTTCCGGTCGGCGTGTACCAGGCGATGGGCAGCGTCAGCGCACCGGCAATCGCGCAGGTGAGCGAGAAATAGAAGACAATCGATGAGGTGGCTTCGGTCTGCGTCAGCCGGCGGGTCTGGATCACGGTGCCTGCGTTGCAGAAGGCGGAGACCAAAGCGAGCACCGAACCGAGCGCGGCGGTCGCGACGCCGATGGCGGCGTAATGACCCGGCTCGAAGTGCGGCACCAGCATAACGACGACCCCGACAAAGCCGATGCCGACCGCGGTCCACCGGTAGATCCGCACCCGCTCCTTCAGGATGGCGGCCGCCAGCGCCACCGTGAACAGCGGCGAGGCGAACTGGATGGCGGTAACGTCGGCCAGGGGCAGCCGCACAAGCGCCGAGAAATTGGAGAACATGCCGCCCACGCTGAGCAGACCGCGGCCGAGATGGCCAAGCGGACGGCCGGTGCGGACCGCCGTCATCAGTTCTCCACGCAGGGCGTAGATCACCGCCACCGGCAGGATGGCGAAGGCCGAGCGAAAGAACACCAGCTGCCCGACAGGCACCACCTCGCCGAGGTGACGGACGAGCGCTGACATGAAAGCGAACAATAGCGTGGAAAGAAGCTTGAGGCCGATGCCCTTGAAGACATTCATGGAGGCGGGCTTGGTAGCTGCGGCGGCGGGCCGCCGCAAGGGCAGCCCGTCACAGTCTCGCCGGGTTCCCGACGCCGCGCGGGCTACTTCGCCGGCCGCTCCGGACCGTCCACCGGCGGCAGCGACTTGAGGTAGGTGGCAATTGCCATCCGGTCGGCATCGCCGAGCTGCTCGGTATTGCGCACGACGTCGGTCATGCTCGAGCCGACCGAGTCGCCCTCCGGCGTCATGCCGCTCTGCAGCAGCCAAGCGATGTCCTTCACCGACCAGTCGCCCAACCGCTTCTGCGTGATGTTGGGAACCCAGCCCTTGCCATCCGGGTTGGGACCGCCGGCGAAGCGCTGCGCTTCAATGATGCCGCCGAGCGCATTGCGCGGGCTGTGACACTCTGCACAGTGGCCGGGCCCGTTGACCAGATAGGCGCCACGGTTCCACTCGTCAGTCTGGTTCGGATCCGGCTGGAACGGCAGGCCGTCGAGAAACAGCAGCTTCCATACACCGAGCGAACGCCGGATGGTGAATGGAAACGGCAGGTCATGCGCGGGCGCGCGGCCCTGCACCGCCGGCAAAGTCTTGATATAGGCGAACAGGTCGCGCACGTCGTTGAACGTCATGCGCTGATAGGACGTGTATGGAAACGACGGGTAGAGCTGATGGCCGCCGGGCCCGGTGCCGTCGTGCATGGCGCTGACGAACTGCACTTCGGTCCACCCGCCGATGCCATCGTTCGGATCGGAGGAGATGTTCGGGGGATAGAACGTGCCAAAGGGCGATGCCAGCGGCATGCCGCCGCCAAGCAACGTGCGATCCTTCTGGTCCGGGGTGGCGTGGCAGGAAGCGCAGCCGCCGATGGCGAACAGCGTCTTGCCGTTGGCGAGGTCCGGCGTGTGCGGCCCCAGCGCGCTCGCCGACACGGTCTGCGGGATGGTAATCAGCCAGAACACGCCCGCACCGATGAGAATCAGCGCAACGCCAAGCCAGAACAGTTTGCGCAGCATGGTACTCCCCTCGCCTGACCGCGGCGGATGTTAGTGAATGTCGCCATCAGATCAATGCGCAACTTCGGCGGCGCTGGCAATCGGAACAGAAACGCGAGAGGGCGGCACGCCGTCGCCGGCGGCCGCCCTCGTTCGCCGGACAGACCGGCGGCTATTTCTTTTTAACGCGGAAGTCCTGGTGGCAGCCGCCACACTGCTTGCCCATGGCGGCGAACGAGGTCTTGAAGCTGTCAAGATCGGTCACTGACCCTTCGGCCGCCTTTGCATCATTGCCGAACTTCACGAAGAGCGCCTTGAACTCGTCCATCTTCTCCCAGATGGCCGGCGCGGCGGTGGTCTCATGGCCGGTCTTCGAATCCGGCGGGAACAGATCGGGCATCTCCTCCGCCGCCTTCACGTAGGTGGCGAAAATCTCCTTCGCTGTCGCAAGATTGAACGGCGCCTCGCCCTTCACCATCGCAGCGCCCATCTTGGCGTGCTTGCTGTTGTCCTTCATCAGCGCCTTGCGCTGTTCGATCGGGTTCTGCTGGGCAACAACCGCCGTCGCGGTAACGCCGATCGCGGCAAGCACCGCAATCGCCAATACGGACGCATTTTTCATGTGAGTCTCCCCCTTGCACATTTGCGTAGAGTAACTGGACCGGTCTTCGGCAAACACCACCCTAAAGGGCTTATTCCGGCCCCGCCGTGACCGCCAAAAGCCGCAGCCGATCACGAATTCGTGAGGGCAATCTCGTTCAGGAAGTGCCCGCATGGCGGGCCATTTCGATCGCCGCCCAGATGCGCTGCGGGGTCGCCGGCATGTCGACATGGGCGATGCGATAGGCCCGCCACAGCGCGTCGGTCACCGCTCCGATGACCGCTGGGCAGGAACCGATGGCGCCCGCCTCCCCCGCGCCCTTCAGTCCGAGCGGATTGGTCTTGCACGGCACGTTGCGGGTCTCGAATACAATGTCCGGCATATCGCCGGCGCGGGGCAACGCATAGTCCATCAGGGTAGCGCTGAGCAGCTGGCCGGAGGCGGCATCGTAAACAGCGTCCTCCATCAGCGCCTGGCCGATGCCCTGCACCGTGCCGCCGTGCACCTGGCCGGCAAGCAGCAACGGGTT
>CAZUDR010000481.1:0-2903 GCA_964618715.1 uncultured Undibacter sp.
CCGTCCGGCGCCCCGTTTTGACCTGAATCTGGACAGACCCTTCGCCGTCCCGCATCATTTCGTGCGGGACCGTATCGGGGGGTTAGCCATGCCGATTTTCGTCGCCGAACCGCCGCCGCAATACGTGCACCGTTTCAACGGACCGGTGATCGAGCGCGTGCTGCCGCTGGCCGAGGCGCGGCGCCTGTGCGCGCGCATGGGCGCGCCGGCCGACGGCTGCGCCTGGAGGAGCAAGGGGCGCTGCTACATCGTGATTCCGAGCAACGGACCGGTGCGCGACCTCGGCGCCTATCGCCGCCACGAGATCGCCCACTGCAACGGCTGGGGCCACGGCCACGGCGGCGTGCGCACCGCGCAGCGGCAACAGCGTTTCATGGGCGCCGCCGGCGGCGGCCGCCGCGCCGCGCGGGACGACATGCCGTTTCCCGGACCGGCACCGAACCTTCAGCCGGAAGTGTACTGACCGGGGGCCGTGCGCGCTCAGCGCCAGCAGCAGCCGGTGCCGGACACCGAACGCGGGGAGCTGGTTTCCGCGCCCTGGTTGAACCGGATCGAAATCGAATAGTCGCGCACCCGGTCGTTCGGCTCGACGCAGCGCTCGCGCCTGACCTGCGCCGACATGTCGAGCGGCGCGCCGGCCTCGATCGAGTAGCCGCTGCCCGCCCGCCGCGCGCAGGCGTCGATGGTCAGCGGCCGGGTCTGCCAGTTCGGGTTCTCCGGATCGGTGAATTTGAGCGTGTTGTCGCGCGTCAGCGCGAAATTCCAGTTCGGCTCGAAGCCGCCGCAGTTGAGCCGGATCGGCTCGCAGTAGATGTCGGCGGCGCGCGCGGCCGGCGGTGCAATGGCAAGAAGGGAGGAAACGGCGGACAGCAGGACAGCGAAGCGGATCGGATGGAAAGCCATGGCGGACGCTCCTGAACGGGATATCGCTACAATGGTACCTCGGTCGCGCCGCAATCCTGCGTTGCGAGCGTGGCTGCAATGGGGCGGGGCGGCTGTTGAGCGGTTTGATTGCCGTGCTCCCTTGCTCGTCATCACCGGGCCGGCGCCAACGGGTCCGCGCGAATCCACTCCGGTGTCATCGTCCGCGCAAGCGGACGATCCAGTAATCGCGGCGTTGACCGAGTGTACTGGATCACCCGCTCCCCGCCTTCGCGGGGACAGGCTTCGCGGGTGATGACGGCGGAGTGTGTGGCGTGTCCGTTACTCTCTCCGGTCGTTCCCGTCCCCGCTTGCGCGGGGACGAACGGAGTGAACCGCACGCCCGTTCAATCCCATTGTTTGAGGGGGGTATTTTCTGAGGCTCACGGCGGTGTCACGGCGATCGTCCTGTTCTCCGGCGGCGCGGCGATGCGCGTCACCTGGCCGCCGGGCCATTCGACCACCAGCGCGGCCGGCGCAGGCGCGTCCTTCGCCAGCCCGAAGCTGTATTGCGTGGTGCGGTCGGAGGTGAGGCCCTCGCCGGCGATGAAGACCTGCATGGGCGCGGGCACGCCCGCGAGCCGGATGCGCGCGCCGATGCTGGCCGGGACGTCCGCCAGCCGCACCGAGACGAAGCGGCCCTCCGTTCTGTTGAGATACGCGCGTGCCGCGCCGTTCATGTTGGCCCAGACGATGTCGTTGCGGCCGTCGCCGTCGAGGTCGGCGATCAGCGGCACGTCGCCGTAGGCGGCGTTGGCGGCGGCATCCGAGGTGTAGAATTTCGGCGCCGCGCCCGGATCGCCGAGCAGCAGCTTGCCCGGCAGTTTGAACAGCCGGTGCAGCGGCCATTTGACGTAGTTCTCCGCCACCAGCAGGTCGGGCGCGCCGTCGAGATTGACGTCCTCGAACACGCCGCCCCAGCCGAAGCCGAAACCGCCGACGCCGGCCGCCGCGGTGATGTCGGTGAAGCGGAAGCCGCCGTCATTGCGCAGCAGCAGCCATTCGCTGGCCGGTGTCTGCTCGGCGCGGCGGTCGCCCTTCACCAGCAGGGCCGGGATCGAGTTGCCGATATTGCTGAGGAAGATGTCGAGGTCGCCGTCGCGGTCGATGTCGCCGAAGGCGAGCCCCATCCAGAAGCCGTAGCCGGAACGGAAATCGGCGCGCATGAACGTGCCGTCGCCGCCGTTGCGCAGGATCTCCACCTCGCCGGTGTTCTGCGCCAGCACCAGATCAAGCGCGCCGTCGCGGTCGAGGTCGACGAAGGAGGCGGTGAAGGTGTTCTGCAGCCCGGCGGTGACGGTGTCGGTGACGTCGGTGAATTTCAGATCGCCGTCGTTGCGCAGCAGCAGGTTCGGCCTGGCATGCGCCGGGTCGTTGAACACCGGCGAGCGGAACAGCGCGGGCGCGACGAACACGCTGACATAGAGGTCGACCTTGCCGTCGCCGTTATAATCGCCGGCGGTGACGGCCATGGGCACGCCGCCGGCGGGAACCTTGACGTCGAGCGGGCGGCGTTCGAAGCGGCGGCCCGTGTTCAGCCAGGCGATGATGCCGGCCTCGCCGGCGGTGAGGAGGTCGACCCTGCCGTCGCCGTCGAGGTCGAGCGACAGCGCGCCCCAGGTCGCCGTGGTGTCGCCGAGCCCCACGTCGGCGGCGATGTCGACCAGCCGGTCGCCGCGCCAGGCGAGCAGCGCGTCGGGCTGGCCGTCCGAGCCGCCGAGGAACACCGCGTCGCGGCCGTCGCCGTCGATGTCGATCGCGGCGGCGGCGAGCAGGGGATGGCTTTTGTCCTTCGCCCAGCGGTGGGTGAACGGCACCGCCAGCAGCACGAGCTTCGGCCCGGCGATGCCGGCGGGCGGCGGGCGCTGCGCCTCGCCGGGCACCAGCACGATGTCGGCCGCCGCCGCGACGACGACGATCAGCGTGGCGGTGACACCGAGAAGCTTGCGCAGTGTCATGGAATTGATTGGCCCCCAGTGGCG
>CAZUDR010000482.1:0-2894 GCA_964618715.1 uncultured Undibacter sp.
ATCAGCGCCAGCGGCCGCGCGAGGATGAGACCGACGGCCGACGCCAGCACCGCGGCAATGGCCAGCGCGACGATGAGGCTGAAGACGACGCCCTGGTGCTCGATAAGCATCAGCGGGCCCGGCTCCAGACCGTGCAGAATGAGCACGCCGAGGAAGACCGCCATTTCGGCGCTGCCGGGAATGCCGAACGCCAGCGTCGGAATCAGCGCGCCGCCGTCCTTCGCGTTGTTGGCCGCCTCCGGCGCGATGACACCGCGGATGTTTCCCTTGCCGTAACTCTCGGGGTTCTTGTCCGCCTGGACCGTGGAGGCGTAGGAGAGAAATGCGGCCACCGCGCCGCCGACGCCGGGAATCGCCCCGATGAAGGCGCCGATCGCCGATCCCCGCAGCAGGACAGGATAGTGTTCGAACACCGCCCGGATGCCGTCCGACACTCTTGTAATTTTTATGTTCCTCGTATCCTGGCCGGCGATCGTGCCGCCCTTGATGGTCATGTTGATCATTTCGGCAATGGCGAACAGACCGGTCAGGGCGGGCACCAGCCTGACGCCGTCGAACAGGTACTCCCAGCCGCCGGTAAACCGGGTGCCGCCGTTGACCGCGTCGTAACCGATGAACGCCAGCGCAAGCCCCGCCCCGCCGGCGATGAGCCCGCGCAGGAACTTGCCGCCGGTCGAGAGCGCGATGGCGCTGAGGCCGAGAATCGCGAGCGCAAAGAATTCGGGAGGTCCGAACAGGATCACGACCTGCTTGGCGACCGGAATGACCGCAACAAGAATCGCGACCCCGATCAGCCCGCCCAGTGAAGAAGCCGTTGCCGCCGCCCCGATCGCCATGCCGGCCTTGCCCTGCTGGGACAGCGGAAATCCGTCGAAGCAGGTTGCGGCATTGGGTGCGATCCCCGGCGTATTCAGCAATATGGCGGAGATCGACCCGCCGAATGCGACCGAACCCATGATTCCGCCGAACAGCGTGATGGCGAGGTTCGGATCCATTCCGTAGGTCAGGGGAATCAAGAGCGCGATGGCCGTCGCGCCACCCAGCCCGGGTATGACGCCGAAGACCAGCCCGATACCGACGCCCAGCGCAAGGAACATGATGCCCTGCGGGGTGAACATCAGCGCAAACGCGGTGAGCGCGGATTCGAGCATAAGGTTATGATTTCAGTTGCTGGCGAGCGACCGGATCATGGCCCGAGTGCCGATCAATCCGATCGCCATCGCGCCGATAATTGAGCAAGCAGACGACACCGGTGGAGTTCGGCGAACGCCACCGGTGTGTGATGATCGGCCGTCTACGGCCTTCGATTACTGCTTCTCCAGGGCCTTCGGGTACTTCTTGAACATCGCAAGAGACCTGTCGACGGCCGCCTGCGTGTTTTCTCCCGACAGCGCGGCAAACGGGCGTTTGGTCTTCTTCGCCCACTCCTGTGACTCCACGTCCGCCGCGGCCTTCAGAAGCGCATCGGACAGGATATCGCGGATCTCTTTCGGCGTGCCCGGCGGGGCGGCAATCATTCGCTCGACACCGAGGCCCGTGAGTTCAGGATATCCCGCCTCTGCAATTGTCTGCACGCCGGGAACGGACGACTTCTCCTCGAAGGTGACCACACCGCGGATGTCACCCGCCTGGACAAATTTGGCGAAGGTTTGCGTTGGCGCCACTGCGCCATCGGAATCGCCACGCACGACGCCGAGGATGAATTCGCGCGAGCCCTTGTAGCCGGTCAGGAAGTTGACGTTGATGCCGATGACTTCCTTCATGATGCTGGCGCCGGCATAGGCGGTCGTGCCGAAACCCGTGCTGCTGATCTTGAAGGGCCTGTCCAGCTTCTTGAGGTCGTCGACGGTCTTGAAATCGGACTTGCTGGAGACGCCGAGCAGATAGGGGCTGGTGGACATGCGGCCGACCCAGACGAATTTCGTCAGGTCGTAGTTCACTTTCTCGCCGATCAGCTGGGGGATTGCCGCGCCGGGCATGTTGATGGCGCTGATCGTGTAGCCATCCGGCTCGGCGATCGCCAGCTCGCTGTAGCCCTTGCGCCCGCCCGCGCCCGGCACATTCTTGGGCACCACATTGACGTTGTTCGGAAGATACTTGGGCATCACCTTGGCAATCTGGCGCGCGGTGCTGTCAAAGCCGCCGCCCGGACTGAACGGAATGATGAAGGTGATGTCTTTCTCCGGGAAGCCGGCGGCGCCCGCGGAGCCGAAGGCCCCGAGCGACATCAGCGACGCTGCCAGAAGGCAGATAACGGTCCTGACTTTCATGTTTCCCTCCCTTTCGACACGACAGTCTCGCGCTCGTTTTTGTTGCTTTGATTTTGGCCGCATATGCGGGACATTCCAACACAATTCTGCAAAGGATTGTTCGCGCGTCCGAATACGCTGCTTCACGACGCCTTGTCGCCCATCACATGCAATGCCCGAACCCGGACCGAGCCGGAGCATCGTTGCGCCGCAAACAGGCAAGGGAGAGGAGCGTGTGGCTGGCGGTCCCGGCAGGACTCGAACCTGCGACCTTCGGTTTAGGAAACCGCTGCTCTATCCGGCTGAGCTACGGGACCGCTCGGGCGCCACGACTAGCACAGGGGCTGCGCCAGCGCACGCCCGCCGGCGGCGCCTGTCGTCGGCATCAATGTCCGGTGACCGCCGCGGCGATTTCGGCAGCATCATCCGGCGGCCGGTTGCCGCGCCAGGCGACATGCATGTCGGGGCGCAGCAGCAGGAGATCAACGCCGTAGACCGCGCGCGCGGCGCGATCGGGAACATCCAGCACGGTAAGCGGCGCGCCTCTCGCCCGCAGCGCCTGCTCCAGCACCGCGGTATCGGCGCGCGTGCCCGCCAGCCGCAGCAGCGTGAAACTGTCGACGGCAATGCGGTCCTGCATCGCCG
>CAZUDR010000483.1:0-2888 GCA_964618715.1 uncultured Undibacter sp.
CCGAACACAGAAATTCAAGGCATCCGAAAGGGAAACGACTCGGATCACCATGATCATGGGAGAGATACCATGGAGCTGCTGATTAAGCTGTTGCCGATAATTTTTCGCGCCATTAATGCCGCCCCACAAATTCAAGAAGCTATTCGGATGGGAACGCCTATCGATAAAGCAGTCGAGCTCAACGCCCGCGATCTTCTGCCCCTTTTCGCGCAGATCGGTAAAGAAATGTTTCCGCGGATCAACGAAAAGTTTGCCGCGGCAGCAGCTGCCTCGACGATGCTCGATCCAATCAGGGTAAAGTGGATACAGACTGCGCTGAACGCCGTCGGCGCCAACCCGCCGCTGGATGTCGATGGAGAGTATGGGCCAATGACGACTGAAGCCGTATTGCAGTTTCAAAAGGCGCAAGGGCTTGTGACCGACGGGTGGGCTGGCGATACAACGCACGCTGCCCTACAGCTGGTTTTTTCAAAGGCTCGAGCGCTGGCCGGTTAGCTCGCCTCCTGCGACTCGAAATTTCGCTTCCAAGCATAACCTGTCCCTGTCGTAAATTCCATCCGGTTGGCGTGGGATGCAGAATCGGATGATCCTCTGCGGGATGTTGGATCTCTGCAGATTGATTTTTGCCGCTGTTGTCGCCCTGTTCCCGCCGCGGGCGGTCCTGGAAGCGGAGATCCTCGTGTTGCGGCAGCAGATCATCGTGCTGCAACGGGGCAGGCCCGGTCGGGTGCCATTTTTGGCCGTCGACAGGATGATTCTGGGCTGGGTCTGCCAGCTGTTTCCCAAGACCCGCGAAGCGCTCGCCATTGTTCGGCCTGATACCGTAATTCGGTGGCATCGTGCAGGTTTTAGGCGGTTGTCCCTGTCGTAAATTCCATCCGGTTGGCGTGGGATGCAGAATCGGATGATCCTCTACGGGATGGTGGATCTCTGTAGACTGATTGTTGCGATGGTGATCGACCTCTTCCGGCCGCGCGCGGCGGTGGAAGCCGAGATCCTCGTATTGCGTCAGCAGATCATCGTGCTGCGACGGGGCAGGTCCGGTCGGATGCCATTCTTGGCCGTCGACCGGATGGTTCTGGGCTGGATCTGCCAGCTGTTTCCGAAGACCCGCGAGGCGCTTGCCATTGTCCGGCCTGAGACCGTGGTGCGGTGGCATCGCGCAGGTGTCCGGCGCTACTGGCGCTGGAAGTCGAGACCCCGGCGGGGCCGACCCGGAGTGCCGGCCGAGATCCGGCAGTTGATCCGGGCGATGAGCCTTGCCAATCCACTGTGGGGCGCACCTCGCATACACGGCGAACTCATCAAGCTCGGCATCGACGTAGGGCAAACCAGCGTTGCCAAATACATGGCGCGAAAGCGAGGGCCGCCGTCGCAGGGCTGGAAGACCTTCCTGCACAATCATGCGGATGGTATCGTGGCGCTGGACCTGTTTGTCGTTCCGACCCTGTCCTTTCGACTGCTGTATGGGCTGCTGATCATGGGCCACGACCGGCGGGAAATTCTGTGGCTGGGCGTGACAGCCCATCCCACCGCGGAATGGATCGCCAACCAGCTGACGGCAGCCTGCGGCTGGGAGCAAGTTCCGCACGATCTGATCCGCGACAGGGATGCTTGTTACGGCAGCATATTCGTTCGCCGGGTTCGTGCGCTGGGCATTCGCGATCGTCCCACATATGCACGTTCGCCATGGCAGAACGGCTATGCGGAGCAACTGATCGGCTCGATCCGGCGGGAATGCCTGGACCATGTTCTTGTGACAGGCGAGCAGCACCTTCGCCATATCCTTGCCTGCTACATGGAGTATTGTAATCAAGTGCGCACGCACCTTTCGTTAGAGAAAGATGCACCAATGGGAGAGCCGTTGAGCGCCACGGGCGTATCGAAGGACGGCCTATGCTCGGTGGGCTCCACCATCAGTATGTGCGGATTTAATTTGCGGTAGGGACAGGTACTGCACGATCACCGTTTCATAGTGATCGCAGGGAACGCAATCGAAGATGCGCTTGCCGTCATTCGAGTTATCGCGATCAAATCGGGAAAGCATCATTGGTGCGCCACATTTTGGGCACGCCGGTCGTTCGTAGCTCGGGTGTGGGAAGTGCGAATTGGCCGACATGAATGAACCTGGGCATCTGGAAAGTGCCCCGCCGCTATGCGCTGGGCCTCGGGGGATGGGTTGCATAGGGCGGGGCGCGCTATGGTCACGCTGCGTGCGCGACCGAAGCCTAGGCCGGGACGGGGGAATCGCGGCCTACGCTAACAATGAGCGTCGACATCTCTTCGACGCGAAACGCCTTTAATGCTTGCCTATGGAGCCGGGCGGGACTGTGCTCGCCATTTTTCACGGCTTCAATAATCCGCTTTGCGATCATTTCACGCGTTGTGATCAATGATCCGAAGCGATGTAGCGAAACGCAGGCGCGGTCGAAAGCCTCGCCCATAACCAAGGTCGTGGCATCGTCAAACCAAACGTCCTGAATCGGGGTGCTATTCATAGGGACCTCCCGAAAGATACGAGCGAGAGCACAGCTCCGTCTTTCAGTCACCGAGGCACGAAGCTGTTCAGTGATGATTAAACAGGGTACCCCTCTGGAAGAAGCTTGCCTGGTCCATACAGACCACTTTTCGTTCTTTGGTCGCCTAATCGGCAGCGCAACTCGTTGGAAATTCACGCGCCGGCAGGCATTCACACGATCGTGAACCATCCGGGATCGATCGACGACACCCGAATATCCTCGCTTTCCAATGTCCAGAGGCATACACTTGCTTATCACCAAGCAGACCTGTGTCAGGCGTCGGTGGCTGAGAGGCAATTGTACTCTCGCCTGACTGGAGGCAAATCCGTCATGTCTCGTGCACCTGGATCAAGACCGGACAAGCGCAGC
>CAZUDR010000484.1:0-2869 GCA_964618715.1 uncultured Undibacter sp.
GATCTTTCTTCTATCTCAATCTTAGTACCATCCGGGATAGAGGGATCAAAGCTGGAACTGGGGGCGGCCACGTAGAAGGGGATTTGGTGATATTTTGCCAGGATGGCCAGATTATAGGTGCCAACTTTGTTGGCTACGTCCCCATTGGCCGCCACCCTGTCCGCACCCACTATCACACAATCGACCTTCTTCCTTTTCATCACCGTAGCCGCGGTATTATCGCAGATCAGCGTTACGTCGATCCCCTGTTGCTGAAGCTCCCATACGGTCAATCTCGCCCCCTGGAGAACGGGCCGGGTTTCGTCGGCGAAGACGTGGACGGGGAGGCCCCTGTCGTGCGCCATGTAGACCGGGGCGGTGGCGGTGCCCCAGTCGACGGTAGCCAGCCAGCCGGCATTGCAGTGGGTGAGCACGTTGACGCGCCCGCCGTTCTTGCGGGCGGCGATCTCCTCGATGAGCCCGAGCCCGTGGCGGCCGATTTCCCGGTTGATGGCGACGTCCTCGTCGCAGATCTCGCCGGCGCGGCGCAGCGCGGCGGCCGCCCGCTCGCCGCGCGGGCGATTGCGCACCGCCGCCACCATCTCGTCGAGCGCCCACTGCAGGTTGATCGCGGTCGGCCGCGTCGCCAGCAGCATCGCATACGCGCGTTCCAGCGCCTCGTCGGAGGCGTCCGCCCGCAGCGCCAGCCAGATGCCGCAGGCGGCGGTGGCGCCGATCAGCGGTGCACCGCGCACCTGCATGCTGCTGATGGCACGGGCGGCATCCTCCAGCGTGCGCAGGCGCGCGGTGGCAAAACGATGCGGCAGCAGCGTCTGGTCGATGATGCCGACGCTTTCGCCGTCGCTCTCCGGCCAGATGCTGCGCGTCGGCTTGCCGTCGATCTTCATGATCCAACAGATAGCGGTCTTTGCCGGAAACCGGAAGGCGGCTTGCCCGTGCCGCCGCCATGCGCCACTCTCCGCGCCGGTTCGTGGAGTTCCCCGCAATGGCCATCGATTACGAGAAGGAATACGACAACCGCGGGATGGTGCCCGATCACCCGGAGATCTTCGCCCGCGGCGACCGCAACGCCGAGGCCCACCGCACCGCGTCGAAGGATGCCAGGCTCGGGCTCTCCTACGGTCCCTCGCCGCGGCAGACCATCGATCTCTTTCCCGGCAAGGATGCGGGCGCCGACGCGCCGCTCGTCATGTTCATCCACGGCGGGTTCTGGCGCATGCGCTCGCCGAAGGAGTACAGCCACATGGCCGCCGGCCCGAATGCGCACGGTGTCACCGTGGCGGTGGCCGGCTATGACCTGTGCCCGCAGGTGACGCTGGCGACCATCATCGATGAGATGCGGTCGGCCTGCCTCTACCTGTGGCGCGAGCAGCGCAAGCGCATCACCGCGGTCGGCCATTCCGCCGGCGGCCATCTCGCCGCCTGCATGCTGGCGACCGACTTCAAGACGCTGGCGCCGGATGCGCCGGCCGATCTGGTGCCGGCGGCGGTTGCCGTGTCGGGCGTGTACGATCTCGATCCGATGCTGAAGATCTCGGTCAACAACGACCTCCATCTCGACGCCAGGCAGGCGCATGACTGCTCGCCGCTCACCTGGAAGGTGCCGGCTGGCCGCATCCTCGACGTCGTGGTCGGCGGCGCGGAATCCTCCGAGTTCCTGCGGCAGAGCCGCATCATCGCCGAGGCGTGGCGGCAGGACATGGTGGACACGCGTCTCGAGGAAGTCCCCGGTGCCAACCACTTCACCGTCATGGAGCCGCTCGGCGATCCCGACAGCAAGCTGACCCGGCGCGTCGTCGAACTGGCGCGGCAGGTGCAGGCGGCGAAGCTGTAGAAAAGTCCTGTCAGCTTCGCTCCAGTCTCCGTTCGTCCCCGCGAAAGCGGGGACCTAGCAATTTGTGGTCAAGACCGGGTTCCCGCTTCCGCGGGAACGAACGGGGGTTTGTTTCCCCTCCCAGCGATCATCGTCTAGAACCAGTACTGCCGCGCGAAGGTGACAGTGAGCGCGGCGCCGCACAGAACGATCAGCACGCGCACGACATTGCGCGGGATGATGCGCGCGATAAAGGCGCCGATCAGTCCGCCGCCGATCATCCCCGCCATCAGCGACAGGGTCTGCGGCCACACGATCTTGCCCTGGCTGATGAAGATCAGCGCGGCGACGAGGCCGTTGAGGCTGGAGACGAAGTTCTTGGTGACGTTGGCGGCGCGGTAGTCGCCGCGGGTGGCGAGCGAGAACACGCCAAGCATGAGAATGCCGACACCGGCGCCGAAATAGCCGCCGTAGAACGACACCGGCAGCAGCATCTTCAGGCTGGAGACCTTGAACTCGATGACATGGCCGCGCCCCTCTGCGCGCAGGCGCAGGTAGTTGCCGATGCGGTCGGCCCAGGCGAACAGCACGGTGGCGAAGCCGAGCAGCAGCGGCACGATGCCGGCGAACATGCGCTCCGGCGTCACCAGCAGCAGCAGCGCGCCGGCGCCGGCGCCGGTCACCGAGGCGACGACGAGGCCGAGGAAATCGCGGTTGAACGGCGGCAGCTGCGAGCGGTCCGACAGCGCGGCCAGCATGGTGGCGGGCATCAGCGCGGTCAGGTTGCACATTGCCGCCACCTGCGGGCTGACGCCGGAGGCAATCAGCGCCGGATAGACGATGACGGCCGCGCCGCCGACCAGCGAGGCAATGGCGCCGGCGGCGACCCCGGTGCCGGCGAGCAGCGCGATGTGAAGGAGGTCCATCAGATCGTGTGGACACTCCGCTCATTCCCGCGCAAGCGGGAATCCAGAACGACATGGAAGGTCGGCGTGGTTCGCTCTGGATCCCCGCTTGCGCGGGGACGAGCGGATATCAGTGGCGTTGAGAGCACCG
>CAZUDR010000485.1:0-2860 GCA_964618715.1 uncultured Undibacter sp.
CAGCCGCACCGTGTTCACGTGATCGTAGCTGCGCGTCTCGCGTGTTCCGTCGGCGCGCGCGTGTACGAAGCTTGACGGGATTCCCTTGTCGACGTTGCCGCCTTCCTGCACCTCGACCCATCCCTGATCGCCGAACAGGGTGAAGCGCCCGTAGAAGGGCGGTGTCGACAGGCAGGTGATGCGCCCGCGCGCGCCATCAGCAAAATCGATCTCGGCGGAAACGAAATCCTCCGACGGCGCCGGAAAGATCTGCGACGCCGTACGTGCGGAAATCCGTGCCGGAGCGCCGGCAAGCGAGACAAACATGTCGCCGAGATGAATGCCGAGCGCGGTCCAGGCGCCGGCCGGCGCGTGTCTTGCATCGCGGCGCCAGTTCGAAGGATCCATGTTGCGGAAATTGCTGTGGCTGACATTGGCATCCATGTGCAGCAGCTCGCCGAGCGTGCCCGCCTCGCAGAGCTTGCGCATTTCCTCCATTGCCGGTTCAAAACGACGCTCGTGGCCGATGCCCAGCACACCGCCGGCCCTGGCGGAAGCCTCAAGGATGCGCTCGGCGCTGGCCGTGTTCAGCGCCAGCGGCTTCTCGCAGAACAACTGCTTGCCGGCGGCCAGCACCGCAAGCGCCATTTCCTCGTGCAGCAGATGCGGGGTCACCACCGCGACGGCATCGATCTTCGGATTCTTGAGCAGTGCGCGGTAGTCGCCGGTGAGGTCGAGACTGTGGGCGGCGGCGAATGGTTCGGCCATCTCGCTGTCGATGTCACAGCCGGCCACGATCTCGAAACGCGGGCTGTGCGCCAGGCAGGTCACGATCTGCTTGCCCCACCAGCCGAGCCCGATAATGCCGATCCGGATCATGACCTCGCAGTCCTTTCCTGAATTCCATACTGACAATGGGGGGCCTGGCGGCCGGGTGCAATGGCCCCGCCATATGGCGTGGCCGCGAACTCATTACGCGTCGTCGGGAGGGCAAATGCCGGCCGTTGTGGCAGGCGATTTGCAAGGGCAAACCGGCACGGCGCCGGTGCGTCGAACGATGGGTCAGCTGCCGCCGATGTCCACGGCGGCTTGTGTTGCTATCCGAAAGGTCAGATCAATTCCCGGCTTGATTGTCAGGGTGAGCAGAAGCTCGCCGTCGGATCGGCTCACGTCCCACCTGGTCACTGCCAGGTGGGCGTCAGCAGTTATCGTTCCCAGCGGAGGAGGATTCGCACCGCACAATGCATCGGCACACGACAGGATGCCGCGCGCCAGATACGCGGCGTCCTGCGGTGCCATGCGCCCGATCGCTCCGCGTTTGCCGCCGTGATGACGGACGAGTTCAACGCTGTGCTCGGGGCCAACTTCTGCAATAATTTCGTCCATAGCGTACCAATCCAGGGTGTGAGAGTCCGGTCCGACTACCAGAAGTCAGTGTCGGGACGTAGCCTTCAGAGCCGGCCAATGATACATTTTAGGAGGCTTCGAATGCGCCCGCGCGGGGTGTGGCGGGAGGCCCTGATTGGGGAGTTTTAGGGGGTCAGTTTCCGCCCCGGGACCGCCGTTTGCGAACGAGGACCGCGCGCGAGCGTCATACAGGCAGAAAACAAGCCTGGAGGGGCTGCGAAGTCGGGGAACACAGGAATCTGTCAAACGTTCAATGGGAGGAACGCGATGAAATGGAGAATGATCGTTGCTGGCTGCATGCTCGCGCTTGCTGCCGGCACGGCCAGTGCACAGGAGATCAAGGTCGGCGTGGTGCTGCCTTATACCGGCATTGGCGCCGAATTCGCCAAGCAGATGGACCAGGGCATGGAGCTTTACCTGAAGCTCAACGCCGACAAGGTGAAGCCCTATTCAATCAAGTTCATCAAGCGCGATTCGAAGAACCCGGGCGGTGCTACGGCCAAGACGGCCGTGCAGGAGCTGCTCACCCAGGACAAGGTCGACGTTCTGGCCGGTTGGGTCTACTCGCCCAACGCCATCGCCTCGGCGCCGATCGTGAAGGCCGGCGGCAAGCTCGCCGTGATCATGAACGCGGGCACCGGCTTCATTACCAAGCTCGCGCCGGAGTACGTGCGCACGTCGTTCAGCATGTGGCATGCCGGCTACGCCATGGGGGAGGCGGCGGCCAAAATCCTGAAGGCGAAGACCGCCGTGGTCGCCTATTCCGACTTCCCGCCCGGCAAGGACAGTCTGGCTGCGTTCAAGGCCGGCTTTGAAGCGAATGGCGGAAAGGTGATCGACGCGATTCCGGCAGGCGGTCCTGGCGCCGTGCCCGATTTCACCCCGTTCTTCCAGCGGGCCAAGGACAAGAAGCCCGACGTGCTGTTCGTGTTCGTGCCCGCCGGCGACCATGCAAGTGCAGTGGTCAAGACCTATGGCGCACTCGGCATGCGCGATGCCGGCACCAAGCTGATCGGCCCCGGTGACATCACGCAGGACATCAAGCTGCAGGCGATGGGCGACAACGCGATTGGCATGATCACCACACATCACTATCACGCCGATCTCGACAATGCGGAGAACAAGCGCTTCGTCGAGGCCTGGAAGAAGGAATACGGCGCGGATTCGACGCCGGACTTCACCGCTTCCGGGGCCTATGTCGGCATGGCCGCAATCGTCCACGCGATCCAGGCCACCAAGGGCAAGCTCGGCGACGGTGCCGTGAAATCGCTGCTTGGCTGGAAATTCGACAGCCCGCAAGGCCCGATCATGATCGATCCGGAGACCCGCGATATCGTCATGAACGAGTACATCTCCGAGGTCGTGAAGGGGAGCGATGGCAAGCTGCACCAGAAGGTGATCGGCACCATCGAGCAGGTGAAGGACAAGTGCAAGGAGCTCAAGGTCGGTCCGTGCGGCAAGTGACCGACGCTCG
>CAZUDR010000486.1:0-2848 GCA_964618715.1 uncultured Undibacter sp.
GGAGATGCTGACGGTGGTGGACCGGCCGCTCATCCAGCACGTGGTCGACGAGGCCCGCGACGCCGGCATCGAGCATTTCATCTTCGTCACCGGCCGCAACAAGGAGGTGATCGAGGACCACTTCGACCGCCAGTTCGAACTCGAGGCCACATTGCAGGAGCGCGGCAAGAAGACGGAACTGGACCTGCTGGAGAAGGACCAGCCCGCTGCCGGCACTGCCAGTTTCACCCGCCAGCAATCCCCCCTCGGTCTTGGCCACGCCGTGTGGTGCGCGCGCGAACTGGTCGGCAACGAACCCTTCGCGCTGCTGCTGCCGGACGTGCTGGTGCAGCATTCGCCCGGCTGCCTCGCGCAGATGATCGCTGCGGCCGACGCGCTCGAGGCCAATGCCAACATCGTCGCGGTGGAAGAAGTGCCGCCGGAGCGCACGCACATGTACGGCATCGTCGGCGTCGGCGAGCGCAAGGGCAAAGCCTTCGCCATTACAAAGATGGTGGAGAAGCCGAAAAGCGATCCGCCGTCCAACCTCTCCATCACCG
Source organism: uncultured Undibacter sp. (assembly GCA_964618715.1). Classification (GTDB taxonomy): domain Bacteria; phylum Pseudomonadota; class Alphaproteobacteria; order Rhizobiales; family Xanthobacteraceae; genus Pseudolabrys. The sequence goes on from CAZUDR010000486.1 coordinate 540, forward strand.
GGCGCTACATCCTGCAACCGGAAATCTTTGCGCTGCTGGAAAAGCAGACTGCCGGCGCCGGTGGCGAAATCCAGCTGACCGATGCGATGCTGGCGCTCGCCGCCAGGCAGCCCTTCTACGGCCTCAAGTTCGAGGGCCGCAGCTTCGACTGCGGTGCCAAGATCGGCTTCCTCGCCGCCAATGTCGCTTACGGGCTTGCCCGCGAGGACATCGCGCCCGAGTTCCGGACGGAAATTCAGAAACTGGTGGCCGGAAAATAACCGTTCACTCCTGCAAGCGAACTCCGAACAGTACCGTGCTGGCGGTGTAGTCATTGCCAGGTTCGTTGGACACCTGCCAGTCCTGACGGAATTCGCCGGTGAGCTGGAGCCAGCGGTTGAGCTTGTAGGTCAGCCCCACGCCGACCGTGTAGCGCTGGTCCTGACGTCCGTCGCCGACATAGTCGTCGAGACCGAAGCGCAGCTTGGCCGTGCCGATCAGCCACCGGCGGAACGAGTGATCCCATTGCACGCCGACGTCGCGATAAAGAATGCCGGAGACGTCGGGCTGGGTCGATTCGCCAACACGCGAACTGCCGGTGAGCGTGACGGTGTTGAGCGCATCGGCGGCCCAGATCAGCGAGGCATCGCCGATCACGCCTTCGAGCGGCTCGAGCCGCGCGTCATCGTAATCACGCCTGGTATAGCCGATCGCGATCTCGCCGGTGAGAAAGCCGGGTAGCTCGAAGGTGGTGCCGACCAGGCCGGTCAGGCCTCTGGAATTGCGGTCGTAGCCCGACAGGTCGGGCACCACGTCGTGCACGCGCCTGTTGGCACCAAACTGGATGAACGGTCTGACCCCGGGCAATGTCTCGTAGCTCCCGCGCAGAGTGCCGCCATACTGGTCGTAGTTCCGGTCGTCGTTGCTGGCGGTGCTGCCGTCGGTGAGTTCCGAGTTCTGGTAGACCGTGCGCTCGACGTCGCCTTTCGCGGTCACCTCCAGACGGTTGAACCCCTGGCGGAGCCCGGCGCTGCCGCCAAAGCGGGTGAACACCGGCAGGTCGGCAAGTCCCGCCTGCAGATTCGGACTGTTGGGGTTGTCGGTGGAGACCAGCACGCGACCGTCGAGCACGACGTGTGTGTCACGGGTGACATCGATGCGTCCGTCAACGGTGCCATTGACGTAGGGACGATTCAGCGACGGCGTGGAGTCGGGACTGTACCCGGTATAGCTGCCATACAGGCTGGCCTTGAGCTCATGTCGCGACCAGTCGGACTGGAGCCGGAGTTCCGGCGCGACCGTGCCGAACGCGGCGCCCTTTGCATTCGTCGACTGCTCGGGATTGGAATTGTAGCCACCGGTCAGTTCCAGCGCCGGGTAGAAGATGAACGCGCCGGCGCGGATGCCAAGCGGCTCGTAGGGATCGATCGGCTCGTCGGAAAAGGCGCGGCGCGGCTTCGGTCTGCGGACGGGGCCGAACTCGACCGGCGGGGTGCCCGGCGCAGCGGCATCCGGATCGCCGGGCGCCGCGGCGAGCGGCTCGCCGGACAGCGGCGGAAGCGGCTGCTGGTAACGCGAGGGCGCCGGAGGCACCGCCGTTCCGGGCGCGATCGGCTGTGCGCTGGTTCCCGGTTTTGTCTCGTTCTTCGGTTTGGCCTTCTTGCGGGCGTTGGTGGAATCGAAGCCGGTGACGCCAGCGCCGGATGCCGGCGCAAAGGTGGTCGGCTGATCGGCCTTCCTCAAGGAACGGCTCCCGTCTCTTTCGAAGCGCGGCGGATCCGCCGGATCGGTCGTCAGTTCGGGCGTCAACGGATCGGCAAATGTACCGGTCACCTGCGCCTCGGCCCGCGCACCGCCCAGCACGAGACCGGCGGCGGCGAGCAGGCACGCGGCCATCGGCGCGGGCGAGCGCAGGCTTGGAAGGCGCTGCACGGTGCGGTCCTCGGCCTCCGGTTGCCGGTCCCGTCCGGGCGCGCCAATAGCTGCACGGCCGCGGAACCGGCGGAAAGTGGTTAACGGAAGCTAAAGCGCGATGGTTAACGAGGGGTTGACTGCGGCGGGTCAGACCCAGCCCTGCAGCTCCTGACGGACCACATCCTCGATCACGGCCATGCCGCCGGGGCCGTCGTTGAGGCAGGGAATGTGGGCAAAATTCCCGCCGCCCCCGTGGCGGAAGATCTCGGCGTTTTCCATGGCGATCTCCTCCAGCGTCTCCAGGCAGTCGGCGACGAAGCCGGGCGTGATCACCACGAGATTCTGCACGCCCTGTTCCGCCAGCGCCCTCACCGTCCCGTCGGTATAGGGCTTGAGCCACTCCGCGGTGCCGAAAC
>CAZUDR010000487.1:0-2832 GCA_964618715.1 uncultured Undibacter sp.
AGGCCCCTGGCGCTTGGAAGGAAGAATTACCTGTTCGCCGGTTCCGACAAAGGCGCTTCATACTGCTCACCTCACCATCTCATTGATAAATTGGGAAGTTCTGCTGTCGTTCGTCAGGCGGCGGGCGTCGCGAGCGGCGCGCATTGGCTTGGCGTCGGATATCAACCCGCTCAAGATCAGTTCGCTGGATGATCCAGGGCGCGCCTTTGCAATGCTGCTTCGCCGGGAGGATGCCTTCGGCGATGAAGCGGCGGATGGTCGACGTGCTCACGGCGAGGGTGGAGGCCGCCTCGTCGAGAGTTGCCTCGCCGCGCTCGGCGCGTTCGCCGTCGCGGTAGATGGCGATGACATACTGGTGGCGGAGGGAGCAGACACGCCCCCGCGTCCAGCTGTTCCCATGGCTGGTCGACTTGCCGGATCGGTTGAGCAGCGCTGCGATCGTCTCATCGGGCATCTGGCGCGCCAAGGCGCGAACCAGATCAACCACCTCCACGTCCGTGGCCCATCGGCACTGGCCGGGGCGGTTCCGCTTCACGATGAGGCGGGTGTGGTCACCGCCCTGCCAGTGGATGATCAGCTCCAAGCTGTCGCCGACGACGTCGACGATGATCTCCGAGATGACCGTGCGCATGATCTTCTTGCGCGTCTCCGGGGTGACGCCAGGCCGATCCCAGGCCTGAGCCAGATCCTGGCCGAGCGTCATGAGCCTCTCGCGGTCGGCCTCGGCCAGCGCCGGCGCCTCGTCGGCGCCAAGTCGCTCGATCGCGATCTCGAGGTCGCGCACCTCGAGCAGGCGCTCGTTCCATCGCCGCTCCAGCTCGCCGGCCACGAGGCGGTTCTCCGGATCAGCGGCGTCATACTGACGCCGCGCCCGAGCTGCTTCATAGCGGGCCTGCTGCAGGGCCAGCTCGAGCTGACCTTTCTTCTCCGCGCCTTGCTGCTTGCGCGCTTCGACGGCGGCCAGCGCCGCTTCAACGCCAAGAGGCTGCAGTCTGGTCAGCACCTCTTTGGCCAGAACCCGATCGACGCGCATGCCGCCGAAGCTGATGCACCGCGCCGCCGCAAGCTGATTGAAGGCGCCGACGCACTCATAGCGATAGGTCTGGCCGTAGCGGACGCGGAGCTTCTTGCCGCACCGGGCGCAGCGCAAGAGACCAGGCAACAGGGCCTCGCCGTGGCGGACAGCGCCTCGACTCATGAACCGTTTGCTATTGGCGTTGTCGGCGATCAGCTGCTGGTTCCTCTCGAACTCGGCCCAGGAAATGTAGCCCTCGTGGTGGTCGCGGAGCAAAACCTCCCAGCTGCGCCAGTCGCGTTGCATGCGCCTGACCACCCGCTTGCGCCCCTGCTCGATCGTAACCTGCGCAGTCCGACGGCCGAAGGCATAGGCGCCACCATAGACCGGGTTGGTCAGGATGTGATGGACGGTCGGATAGACAGGCAAGCGCCAAATGATCCGACCGGCCGTCTCGCCGCTGCCCAGGGCCGGCAAAAGAACCTTCTCTTGCCTGCACCACACCAGGACCTGGCGGATCGTCTGGAGCTCGGCGAACTTGCGAAGCACCAGCTCAATCGCCGCTTGGACGCGCCGATCTGCATCCTTCTCGATGCGGTCAGCGCCGACCTTGACATAGCCGACCGCCACGGTGAGGAAGAGCTCGCCCCGTCGCGCCTTCTGCTTCATCGCTTCGATCGAGCGTCGCCGAAAGACAGACAGTTCCATCTCGCTCATCGTGCCCTTCATGCCGAGCAGCAGCCGGTCGTTGGGCGAGGCCGCGTCATAGACGCCGTCCTCGTCGACAATCAGCGTGCCGACCAGGCCACAGAACTCCAGGAGCGTGTGCCAGTCGCGTCCGTTACGCGCCAGCCGCGAGGCTTCCAGCGACAACACGGCCCCAACCCGGCCCTCGCAAATCGCGGCCAGAAGCCTCTCGAAGCCGGGCCGCCTTGCGCCGGCGCCCGACCGGCCAAGGTCATCGTCGATCACCTCGACGTCGGGCCAACCCAGCTGGCGGGCACGCTCGGTCAGGCCGTACTGCCGCCGCTGGCTCTCCAGGTTCTGTGTGACCTGAAAAACCGTCGACTGACGAACATAGACGATGGCACCGCGCAGCAGATGCTCAGGCGTGATCTTCGTCATCGCCTGCCTCCTGCCGATCTTCCGTGGTCACCATGGCCTCGTTCAGGAGCGCCTGGAGCTGCGCCATCACCTTGGCCCGTTCCGCCGCCCCAAGCCTGACCGGCGGCGGCTCCTCGAACAGATCTTGCTGCGTGCTTGTCCAATGCTCCGCCATCTGCGCCTCCTCCAGAGATTTCTTCGCTGGGGAAGCAAGCCAAGCCCGAGTCCAAAAGCATCCTCAAGTCGCGAAGCCGACCGATCGGCAGGCGCGGAACATCGACGATCTTGACCGATGCGGCCTCGGCGGCGACCATCCAGGCCGGAACCAAGCAGGTCGGCCCTTCGCCTGAGCGCAAGGTCAGATGCCGACTGCCATGGTGAAGCTGATCGGCGACGACGATCGCAGGCCGCCGGAACAGAGGGTGGAACGGATAAGTGATCTCGACCTCAGATCCCAGACACCGGGTATCATGAGGTCGCGTCGGATCGGGGCGGCGAGCGTGCCGCGATCATGTACAGCCTGATTGGCACCGCCAAGCTCAACGATATCGACCCGCAGGCCTGGCTCGCCGACGTCCTCGCCAAGATCGCCGACCTTCCGATCTCGCAGCTCTCCGAGCTTCTGCCGTGGACATGGGCGAGGCGGCGTGAGGCTGCGCCGGCGCTCGCCGCATGACGGCCCGGCCCGCCATCGCGCGCCTCAAAATCACGCT
>CAZUDR010000488.1:0-2822 GCA_964618715.1 uncultured Undibacter sp.
CAGGAACCTGCGCCACGTCGGCCGCCCGCACGGCATAGCCGTCCATGGCCGAGACGGCGGAGGGCGGCTGGGTCCGCAGTGCGGCGATGTCCGCGGCCAGCACGCGGCCGAGCGCGTCCTCGAGGGCGACCGTTTCCACCGGCAAGGGGTCTGCGCCGGCCAGCACGCGCTGCATCGCCTCGGCGACCGGCATCAGCGCCACGTCAGGCCTCCGCGCGCCAGGTGCCGGATTTGCCGCCGGTCTTTTCCAGCAGGCGGATGCCCTCGATGTGCATGCCGCGCTCCACCGCCTTGACCATGTCGTAGATGGTCAGGCAGGCGATCGACGCCGCAGTCAGCGCCTCCATCTCCACGCCGGTCTGCCCGGCCACCTTTACCGTGGCCTGCACCAGGAACCCGGGCAGTGCATGCTCCGGATTGATCTCGATCTCAACCTTGGTGATCGGCAGCGGATGGCAGAGCGGGATCAGCCCGTGCGTGCGCTTGGCCGCCATGATACCGGCCAGCCGCGCGGCGCCGAGCACGTCGCCCTTCAGGGCATTGCCCTCGAGCACGAGGTCGAGCGTCTCCCGGCGCATGATGACCTTGCCCTCGGCGACGGCGACGCGTTCGGTGGCGGGCTTGGCGGAGACATCGACCATGCGGGCCTCGCCGCGGGCGTCGATGTGGCTCAGCCCGGCAGCGGTTGAGGGCTTGCGGGATGCCGCTTTCCGGGCCGGTTTTGCCTTCTTGCCCTTGGCCATGTCCGTCTACCCGGCAGCGGCGCCATGCGGCGCAGGGGCGAGCAGCGCGCGCGTGGCTGCGGCGACGTCGGCCTGCCGCATCAGGCTTTCCCCGATCAGGAAGGTGGCGATGCCGATGCGGTTGAGCCGGGCGAGGTCCGCCGGGCTGTTGAGCCCGCTCTCGGCGACCACCACGCGCCCGGGCGGCACCCGCGGGGCGAGGCGCTCGCTGACGGCGAGCGTGGTCCTGAAGGTGTGGAGATCGCGGTTGTTGATGCCGATCAGCCGGGAGCTGAGACGAAGGGCGCGCTCAAGTTCGTCTTCCTGATGAACCTCAACCAAAACATCCATCCCATTCTCGAAAGCGGATTTTTCGATTTCGGCAGCTGCCGAATCATCGACCGCGGCCATGATGATCAGGATGCAGTCAGCTCCCAGCGCCCGCGATTCCACCACCTGGTAGGGCTCGTAGATGAAGTCCTTGCGCAGCGCCGGCAGCGCCGTCGCGGCACGGGCCTGACCGAGGAACTCGGGCCGGCCCTGGAAGGAGGGGGCGTCGGTCAGGACGGACAGGCAGGTCGCACCGCCCGCCGCGTAGGCCTTTGCCAGCGCGGGCGGATCGAAATCGGCGCGGATCAGCCCCTTCGACGGACTCGCCTTCTTGATCTCGGCGATCAGCGCGGTCTCGCCGCCGGCGATCCTCTGTTCGATCGCCTTGAGAAAGCCGCGCGGCGCCGGCGCGGCCTTCGCCGCCTGCTCAAGTGTCTCAAGCGGACGCGCGCGCTTCGCCGCGGCAATCTCCTCGCGCTTGTAGGCTTCGATTTTGGCGAGGATGTCGGACATGGCCGTCACGGCTCCCGGGCGTTGGAGACTGCGATCAGGCGGTCGAGACTTCCTTCCGCCTCGCCGCTGTCGACCGCCTTGGCGGCAAGCTGCGCCCCCTCCTTCAGGTCCCTGGCCTGGCCGGCGACGACCAGCGCGGCGGCGGCATTGAGCAGGGCGACGTCGCGGAACGGTCCCGGCTTGCCCTTGAGCACGTCGAGCAGGGCGCGTGCGTTGTAGTCGGCGTCACCGCCCTGCAGCGCTTCCGGCTTGGCGCGCTTGAGGCCGGCGTCCTCCGGCGTGATCTCGAAGGTGCGCACCTTGCCGTTTTCCAGCGCGGCGACGCTGGTCGCACCGGAGGTGGTGATCTCGTCGAGGCCGTCGGAGCCGTGCACCACCCAGATCGCCTCCGAACCGAGGTTCTTCAGCACCTGCGCCATCGGCTCCACCCAGTGGCGTGAGAAGGTGCCGATCATCTGCCGCTTGACGCTGGCCGGATTGGACAGCGGGCCGAGCAGGTTGAAAATCGTGCGGGTGCCAAGTTCGACGCGGGTAGGGCCGACGTTCTTCATCGCCGGATGATGGGCCGGCGCGAACATGAAGCCGATGCCGGCGTCGCGGATGCAGCGGCTGACCTGTTCGGCGTTGAGGTCGATCCTGACGCCCAGCGCGCCCAGCACGTCGGCAGCACCGGACCTGGACGACAGTGCGCGGTTGCCGTGCTTGGCGACCGGAATTCCGGCACCGGCGACGATGAACGCCGCGCAGGTCGAGATGTTGAAGGAGCCGGAGGCGTCGCCGCCGGTGCCGACCACGTCGATCGCGTTCGGCGGCGCCTTCACGCCCAGCATCTTGGCGCGCATGGTGGTGACGGCGCCTGTGATCTCGTCGACGGTTTCACCGCGCACGCGCAGGCCCATGAGCAGCCCGCCCATCTGCGACGGCGTCGCCTCGCCCGACATCATGCGATCAAAGGCGCTTGCCGCTTCCTCGCGGCTCAGGCTGGCGCCGCTCGCGACCTTGGCAATGAGCGCTTTGAAATCGTCGGCCACGGTTGCGCCCTTTATTCCGCCGCGTGCATCGGCCTTGCCGGCTGCCGGCCGGTCTTCGCGTTCCACGCACGGGCGATGTCGAGAAAATTCTTCAGCATGAGATGGCCATGCTCGGAGGCGATACTCTCGGGATGAAACTGCACACCGTGGACGGGAAGTTTTTGATGCGCGAGCCCCATCACCAAGTGATCATCGGTTTCGGCGTTGACGGCAACGGTCACCGCGC
>CAZUDR010000489.1:0-2819 GCA_964618715.1 uncultured Undibacter sp.
TCGTCAATGCCTTGCAAGACCGCGGTCGGCAACACCTACGACAGCGGTGATTTCCCCGGTATCGTCGACAAGGCGCTGGAACTGGCCGACTACGCCGGCTTCAACAAGCGCAAGCGCGAGAGCGCGCGGCGCAAGATGCTGCGTGGCATCGGCGTCTCCTGCATGCTCGAGCACGCCGGCGCGATGCCGACGGAAGAAGCATCGGTCACCTTCGAAGATGACCGGCTGATCATCGGCTTCAATGTGCAGTCGACCGGCCAGAGCCACGCCACCGTGTTCGGCCGGCTGATCGCCGACAAGCTCGGCATCGACCAGGCCAGCATCGAGCACCGCCACGGTGATACCAATCTGGGCCTGAACGGATTTGCGTCGGTCGGCTCACGGTCCGCCATGTGCGCCGGTTCAGCCATCGTGCGTGCAGCCGACGTCATGATCGAGAAGGGCAAGAAGGTCGCCGCCGGCATGCTGGAAGCCTCGGAAGGCGACATCCAGTACGGCAACGGGCATTTCGCGGTTGTCGGCACCGACCGCAAGGTGTCGCTGTTCGAGACTGCGCGCCGCGCCAGGGAGATCGGCGAGCCGCTGGACACAAAGGAGAAGACGGAAACGCCGCTCACCTTCCCCAACGGCTGCCATATCGCCGAAGTGGAGATCGACCCGGATACCGGCCTCATCGACATCGTCACCTACACGGCGGTGGACGACTGCGGCAATCCGCTCGACACCATCGTGGTCGAGGGCCAGGTGCACGGCTCCATCGCGCAGGGGCTGGGCCAGGCATTGACCGAAAACGCGGTCTACGACGCCGACAGCGGGCAGCTGGTTACCGGCTCGTTCATGGACTACGGCATGCCGCACGCCCACATCATGCCGCGCGAACTGCGCGAGGCCATGCACAGCGTGCCGTCGACCACCAACCCGCTCGGCGTCAAGGGCACCGGCGAGGCCGGCACCACGGCGGCGATTGCCGCGGTCATGAACGCGATCGCGCACGCCATTCCGAACGGCGCCGCCGACCACATGGACATGCCGGCGACGCCGGCGAAGGTGTGGGCGGCGTGCCGGAAGGCGGGCTCGACGTAGCCGGGTCATGCCCCGCGAATGCGGGGCATCCGGTACACATGCCATGACTTGATCTGGGTCAACGACCGGCTGGCCGTTTCCGGCTCAATCATTTGCCATGGTTCTTTCCCGTCGCGACTTCATCGTGGGGGCAGCCGCGACGACGCTCGCGCTGCCGTCAGGCCGTGTCAGAGCGGCCGAAGGTTTCGTCAATCCGCTCAGGATTCCGGCGCTGCTGGAAGGCAAAAAAGGCGGCGACGCCGGGACCTTGCAGTTCGATCTCGACGTCACATCCGGGCGGTCAAATTTCCTACCGGGGCTTTCGACGCCCACTATCGGCATCAACGGACCCTACCTGGGGCCAACCATTCGCTGCCGCGCCGGCGATCGCGTGGCGTTGCGGGTGAAAAACAGTCTCGACGAGCCGACCACCCTCCACTGGCATGGCTTCCATGTTCCGGCGCGCCATGACGGCGGCCCGCACCAGATCATCAATCCGGGACAGGTCTGGGAGCCATCATTCGAGATCAAGCAGAAAGCATCGATGTTCTGGTACCACTCCCATCTCGTCGAACAGACCGGCGAGCAGGTCGCGCGTGGACTGGCGGGGCTGTTTCTGATCGAGGATGAAGAATCGCGCGCGCTCGAACTTCCGTCCGAATATGGCGTCGACGACATTCCACTCGTCATCCAGGACCGCCGTTTCAGTTCCGACGGCAGTTTCGAATATATGACGTCGATGGGCGATGCCGAGGTCGGCTACCAGGGCGACGTCATCCTGGTCAACGGCACCGTCGATCCGTACGTCGAACTGCGGCGGCAACGCACGCGCCTGCGCATCCTGAACGGATCGAACTCGCGCATCTACATGCTTGGCCGCGACGACGGCACCGACCTGCTGGTCATCGGCGGGGATGGCAGCCTGCTCGGGCGTCCGGTGCGCATGAAGCGCGTCACGCTCGCACCGGCCGAGCGCATCGAACTGCTGGTCGACATGCAGCCCGGCCAGCGCGTCACGCTGATGAGCTATCCGTCCGCCGGAGCGATGGGCGACATGAAAATGCGCGGCGGCAGGGACGGAGTATTTCCCATTGTTGAACTGCGCGCAGGAACCAGACCGGATTCGGCCAACGTATCGATCCCGGAGCGACTGATCCAGGTTCCTCACTGGAACCCGGCGCAGGCCGCTCGCACGCGCACTTTCACGTTGAACATGATGACGATGTCGATCGGGCGCTGGACCGGCCCTGCCATGGAACTGCCGATGGGCATCAACGGACATTCAATGGACATGGACCGCATCGACGTGCAGGTCCCGCTCGGCAGCGTCGAAATCTGGGAAATCAGGAACGCGACGCAGCTGCCTCACCCGTTCCACATCCACGACATCCAGTTTCGCGTGCTGGACCGCGACGGCTCCCCGCCACAGCCGCACGAACAGGGTCTCAAGGATACGGTCCTCGTCGATGCAGGTTCGACGGTGCGCGTCATTACGGAGTTCGCGGATTTTGCCGACCCGAAGAACCCCTACATGTACCACTGCCACAACCTCGAGCACGAGGATGCCGGCATGATGGGACAGTTTGTCGTTGTCTGATGGCGAGGCTCCCCCTCCGTCATGCGGAGGGGGATGAAGTCGCGACGCGCAAGGCTCAGCCCTGCGAGATGAACTTGGTGTTCAGATACGCCTGCAGGCCCTCGACGCCGCCTTCCGAGCCGTAGCCCGACTCCTTGACGCCGCCGAACGGCGTCTCCGG
>CAZUDR010000490.1:0-2808 GCA_964618715.1 uncultured Undibacter sp.
ATCACCTGGCGACGCTTGATGACTTCCTGGATCTTGTACTGACGGCGGAAGCGGGGCAGGCGTTCCTGAACCTCTTCCAAAGCGTCGGCGCCGCCGACCGACTCGACGGCCTCCTCTTCGGCCTGGTCTTCGCCGTAAGGTTCGCCGGCAGGGGCGGTGCGCGCCTCTATTTCCTCGCCGATCTCCTCGCCGGCTGCCTCGACCGCTTCCGCGTCGGCGTCTTCTTCTTCTTCTTCACCAGCCTCGTCGGCGACCGCTCCATCCTCCTCGGAGGGCGCTTCCCCGGCGGGTTCCTGCTCGCGGTTCTCCGTCTCGGCTGCGCGCGCCTCGGTCGGGTCAGAATCGCGGGTCTCTTCAGCGGCGGATGTTTCGACGGAGGCGTGCGCGGCCTCCTCGGCCGCGTACACGGTGGATTCCGCTTCCGGTGCAGGCAGCTCAGCCCCGGTCCCGTTGCTCCGTTCGGCAGTCAGGTCGTCTGCGCTGTTGTCCGCGGCCGCAATCCCGGCATCGCCTTGCGCGAGGTCTGCCGCAGCCAGCGGCTCGCTGCGCCTGACGTCGCGGCGACGGTTGGCACCGCGGCCACGATGACGGCGGCCACGCCCGCGTGACCGGTTCTCGACCTCTTCGTCGGCATCGCTCTGGGCGCGCGCTTCCTCGGCGAGCAGCGCCTGCCGATCCGCAACCGGGATCTGGTAATAGTCGGGGTGGATTTCGGAAAAGGCCAGAAAGCCGTGGCGGTTGCCGCCGTAGTCAACGAAGGCCGCCTGGAGCGACGGCTCAACGCGGGTGACCTTGGCGAGGTAGATGTTACCGCGAAGCTGTTTGCGATTGGCGCTTTCGAAGTCGAATTCCTCGACGCGATTGCCGCGCAGGACGACCACCCGGGTTTCTTCCGGGTGTGTCGCGTCGATCAACATTTTGTCGGCCATTGGATAATCTCACGGGGCCATGACTCCCGGCATGCCCGCGCGAATGCAGCTGCGCGGAATAATGCATGGAAGAGCCGGCCAGATTGGAGTTGAAGGAATGGGGCGCGTATTGACGCGAAAGCGTGGCGAGGCTCAATACAACATGCGCCGTCGCGAAGGACTCGCGACGCCGTAAGGCCTCGGTTGGCTTTTGCTGCGTCACTGGCAGCATGAAACTTGCGACCCGTAGCGGACGGCCGCGCGAGCACAGTCGGGTGCGCAGCCGAGATTTGTCAACGCCGACGGTCGGCTGCGAACGGCCGGTGAGGGCCGCGCGCTGATCCGGGTGTCCTTGACCTTGGGTTTCGGCTTGTCTCGCCGGTCCATCCGCCTACCTCCTCGGGGGGCGATCCTGGAACCGGCGCGCCGGGGCCCGAACGTGGCACAACCGGAGCTTAACCGTCAGCAAATCACTACATACGGTCCCTAACCGGGGCTGGCAAGTGAGCCGTGCAGCAAGGCCACAGGGAAGGCCCGAATGCGAATGACCGGTTAAGTTCCGTTAACCGAAACGGCGCCTAATGGAGTAAAACAGCGCGGGAAGGGTCCAGATTCGTGACATTCCGCTCGTCCGCCATCGCCTGTGCCATTGCCGGCACTCTGGCCGTTGCCTGCGGCCCGACCGCACTTGCCGTCGAGCAGGGGCCCGACCTGCGTCCGCCGGTGCAGACTCAGCCGGTGGCGAGCGACGTGCGACTCGGCGGCGATGAAAGGCAGACCCGCTTTGTGGTCGACCTCAGCCGCAAGACTGACCTCGCCGCCTTCACACTCGCCAACCCCTACCGGGTTGTGATCGACCTGCCCGAGGTGATCTTCAAGCTGCCGGACAAGGCGGGCGAGCATGGCCGCGGCCTGGTCAAGGCGTTCCGCTACGGCCTTGTGATGAAGGGCGGTTCGAGGATCGTCCTCGACACGACCGGCCCGGTACGGGTGAACAAGGCCTTCGTGCTGGCCGCGGCTGAAGGCCAGCCGGCCCGGCTGGTGCTTGATCTCGCTGCCACCGACCGGGAGAGCTTCCTCAGAACCATCGCGCTCGAGAACCGCTCCAGCCGCAACAGCCCCCACGCGCATCACGCGCCCATTCCGCCACGGGTATCAAACGACCCGCGTCCCCTGATTGTGATCGATCCGGGTCATGGCGGGATCGACAGCGGTGCCAAGGGGCTCAACGGCCAGGACGAGAAGGACATCGTCCTCACCTTTGCCCGCGAGTTGCGCGATGCGATCGGGGAAAATGGCAAGTTCAGGGTTGCCCTGACGCGCAACGAGGACGCCTTTGTCGCCCTCGGCGACCGGGTTCGCTTCGCCCGCGAACGTCAGGCTGCGCTTTTCGTCTCCATTCACGCCGACTCCATCCCGCGCAGCGAGGGGGAAGCGGAAGGGGCGAGCGTCTACACGCTGTCCGAACACGCGTCCGACGCCGAGGCCGCGCGGCTTGCGGAGAAGGAGAACAAGTCCGACATCATCGCCGGCGTCGACCTGAGTTCGGAGCCCAACGACGTCGCCAATATCCTGATCGATCTCGCCCAGCGGGAGACCAAGACCTTCTCGGTGCAGTTCGCGCGCGCACTGGTTAACGATCTCAAGCCGATTGCCCGGCTGCATCCGCGCCCGGTCAAGTCGGCGGGCTTTGTCGTGCTCAAGGCGCCTGACGTGCCGTCCGTGCTGGTGGAACTCGGCTACCTGTCGACGCGGGGCGACCTCAAGAATCTGACCTCCGCGCAATGGCGGTCACGGGCTGCCAAGGCGATGGCGCAGGCGGTTGACGATTTCTTCGCCCGGCGGCTGGCCGGGGCAGGAAACGGGGGCTAACATGGGCTATCGGCCTCAGTTTCAACAT
>CAZUDR010000491.1:0-2804 GCA_964618715.1 uncultured Undibacter sp.
CGCGAGCAGGCCCGACACGTTCCGCATTGCCCGTTCGGTGAGTATCCAGGCGCCGGCGGAGAAGATATTCCCGCTCATCAACGATTACCGGCAATGGCCGGCATGGTCACCCTACGAGAACAAGGATCCGCAGATGAAACGGACCTACGGGGAGAAGACCAGCGGGAAGGGCGCGACCTATGCCTGGGAGGGCGACGGCAATGTCGGCGCCGGCCACATGGCCATCGCCGATTCCAGTCCGCCTTCGAGGATTCTCATCAAGCTTGCCATGCTCAAGCCAATGGAAGCGCACAACGATGTTACCTTCACGCTGGAGCCGCAGGGAGATGCCACCAGGGTGACATGGGGCATGCAGGGCCCTGTGCCATACCTCGCCAAAATCTTTCACGTGTTTATCGACGTGGACAAGATGGTCGGCAGCGATTTCGAGGCAGGTCTGGCGAAGCTGAAGGCTGTTGCCGAACGGTAGGAGCCCGGCCTACACCACCAGCACCACGAGCCACAGCAGCAGCAACGCGATGATCCACAGCGCCGCCGTGGTCCAGCGGTTGCGGCGCGCTTCCGCCTTGCCGATGGCCTCCACCGTGTCCGGCGACAGCACGAGGCCATCGCGCGTGATGTCGTCGAGCTGGTCGAGCAGGCTGCCGGCGCGGGTGAGCAGGCCCGGTACCTGACCGAGGAAGCGGCCGATCTCGCCGGCGCCCTCCACCGCGTCCTCCAGCCTGCCGACCGGGCCGAGATTGCGCTCGATCCATTCTCGTACGACCGGATCGGCGGTCTTCCACATGTCGAGGCGCGGATCGAGCGAGCGGGCAACCCCTTCCACCACCACCATGGTCTTCTGCAGCAACAGCAGTTCGGGCCGCGTGCGCATGTCGAACAGGCCGGTGACCTCGAACAGGAGCGTCAGCAGCTTGGCCATCGAGATGTCCTCGGCCGTGCGGTTGTGAATCGGCTCGCCGATGGCGCGGATGGCCTGCGCGAAGCTTTCGACGGAGTGATGCCGCGGCACGTAGCCGGCGTCGAAATGCACCTGCGCAGTGCGCATGTAGTCGCGGGTGATGAAGCCGAAAAGGATTTCGGCGAGGAAGTGACGCTCCTTCGGTCCCAGCCGGCCCATGATGCCGAAGTCGACCGCCACCAGGCGGCCGTCATCGTCGACGAACAGGTTGCCCGGATGCATGTCGGCGTGGAAGAAGCCGTCGCGCAGGGCGTGGCGCAGGAAGTTCTGGATCACCGCCCGGCCGAGGGCGGGCAGGTCGAAGCCTTTTGCCGAGAGCGCAGCGTGATCGCTGAGCCGTGTGCCGTCGACCCACTCCAGCGTCAGCACCTCGCGCGCGGTGCGGTCCCAGTCGACCGCCGGCACGCGGAAGCCGGCATCCTCGCGGGTGTTCTCCGCCATCTCGGAGGCTGCGGCTGCCTCCAGCCGGAAGTCCATTTCCAGCGCCACCGAACGGGCGAGTGTCGCCACAACCTCGACCAGACGCAGGCGCTGCGCTTCCGGCGATATCGCCTCCGCCCTGCGGGCGGCGAAGAAGAAGGCGGCAAGGTCCGAGCGGAACCGGCGCTCGATGCCCGGCCGCAGCACCTTCACTGCAACGGGCTTGCGCACGCCGCCTTCCTCGATCTCGGCGCGATGCACCTGCGCGATCGAGGCGGCGGCGACGGCGGGGCCGAAGCCGGCATAGACCTGATCGAGCGGCCGGCCGAGCGAATTCGCCACCGCCGCTTCCGCTTCCGCTTGCGGAAACGGCGCCATCTTGTCCTGCAGGCTCTCCAGATCGCGCGCGATCGCGGTGCCGACCACGTCGGGCCGGGTGGCGAGAAACTGGCCGAGCTTGACGTAGGTCGGACCGAGCCGGGTCAGCGCGGCGGCGAGGCGGCGCGAGCCGTCGACGGCGGTGCGTCGCTCGATCAGCCGGCCGGCGCCGATTGCCCATTTCGCCGGCAGCGGCATGCCGCGCGTGTCGACCAGCTCCAGTACGCCTTCGCGCGCGAACACGAATCCGGCGCGTGAAAGTCGTGCGAGATGGGGAATGGCGGAAATCACACGGCGTCCATCTAGAGCTTCCAGCCCGAATGCAGCGCCACCACGCCGCCCGTCATCGGCGTGAAGGAGACGCGGCGAAAACCGGCGTTCTCGATCATCCCTGCGAAGGCCTTCGGCTTGGGAAACCTGCGGATCGATTCGACCAGATACTGGTAGGCGTCGCGGTCGCCCGCCACTACGCGGCCGATCCGCGGGATCACCTGGAACGAGTAGAGCTCGTAGAGCGCGTCCAGCGCGGGCACGTCGACGGTCGAAAATTCGAGACAGAGGAATCGTCCGCCGCGCCTGAGCACGCGATACGCCTCGTGCAGCGCCCTGTCGATGCGCGGCACGTTGCGGATGCCGAAGGCGATGGAGACGCAATCGAAGCGGTCGTCGGCATAGCGAAGGTCTTCGGCATTGCCTTCCTCGAAATCGACGCGGTCGTCCCGGCCGCGGTCGATGGCGCGCTCGGCGCCGACGCTGAGCATGTCGGCATTGATGTCGCAGACGGTGACGCGCGTGCCGGCGCCACCGGCCGTCACCACGCGCAGGGCGACATCGCCGGTGCCGCCGGCGAGATCGAGCAGGGCGAACGACCGGTCGCCGCGTGGCGGGTTGATGGCGGTGACCAGCGCGTCCTTCCAGGCCCGGTGCAGCCCGCCCGACATCAGGTCGTTCATCAGGTCGTAGCGGCGCGCCACCGAGTGGAATACGTCATCCACCCGGTCCTGTTTCTGCTCGAGCGGGATGCTCTCGTAACCGAAATGGGTAT
>CAZUDR010000492.1:0-2800 GCA_964618715.1 uncultured Undibacter sp.
AGAAGCGACAACGAAACGTTCCCTCCGACATCGACCTTGCGGCCGATCAGCTTCTGCGACAGCAGCACGGCGGCAATCCGTTCATTTCCGAAGGCCTGCTGCGCAGCGCGCTCGGCGAGACCCTCGACCTCGTCGGGTGCCGACGCACGGTAAACGTCCGCCTCGCACAGTTTGAGCACCGGCTCGACGATCGAGCCCATCGGCACCTGCCAGGGATTGAACTCCTCCCACTCGCCGCGCATGGTGATGAACATCAGCATGGGGAAGCGGCAGGCGCGCATCAGCGACAGCATGTTGACGCAGTTGCCGACGCCGCTCGACTGCATCAGCAGCGCACAGCGCTGCCCGCCGAGCCAGGCGCCGGCGGCCAGCGCCACGCCCTCCTCCTCCGTCGTCAGCACCACGTCGCGGATGGCATCGTCGGCGCGGCAGCGCTCGATCAATCGTGCATGGCCGGCGTCGGGGACGTAGCCGACCTGGTCAACGCCGGCCCGCTTGAGCGTGGCGAACAGCCGGTCGGGCCAGTCGGTCTCCACCGGCGCGTTCATGCGGTCTCGCCCGGATCATTGTCGGGCGGACGCTCGCCGTCCTCGTCCTCTTCGTCCTTGACCGGCACTGCATAGACGCCGCTGAGCCAGCGGTTGAGATCGATGTCGGCGCAGCGCTTGGAGCAGAACGGCCGCACGGCCATGTCGGTGGGCTTGCCGCAGATGGGGCACAGCCGCGCGGGCGTCTTGCGGTCGATCTCGTTCATGCCGGCTACGCTAGCGCGCATGGGCAGGCTACTGCCAGAGGGCAAAGCCCATGCCGCAGCCGGTGCCGGCCGCCGAGCGATAGCACGGGATGTATTCCTGCCAGACGTTTTTCAGGTGTCCGGAGGCGCCGGCGACGGTAATCCAGTTGCGGATTTCCGAATTGCCGGAATTGAGCTTCTCGAGCGGAATGGTGCAAAGCGACTCGCCGTCATTGTTCTTGAGCGCACCAAGCACGCGGTGATCGAGTTCCTCGTCAACCGTGAAGTGACTGAGGCCGCCCGAGGCAAGGATGCCGACGCGCTCCACGCCCTTGGCGTTCTGCACCGCCTTGCGCAGCGCCTGGCCAAGCTGGAAGCAACGACGCGGGCGCGGCTGGTTGGGCGGGAAATAGGTATTAAGCGCAAGCGGCACGATCGGAACGACCTTGTCCTGCATCATGCGCACATGCACAAAACCGAAGGCATGCCCCTCACCGTGTTCTTTTGACAGCTTTTTGGAGTGACTGACGTCGAAGCCCTGCTCGATCAGGCTCTCGATCAGATGCAGGCCGAGCCTGGATGCGACAGGATATTGCCGCGGCTTGTCGCCGGCATGGAACTGCGAGCGCGCCTTGCGCCAGAACTGTGGTGCATCCTCGGCCATCCGCAACGGATTGTTCTCGATGGTTTCGCCCCAATAGATGAGCATGGCCGGCATGTTGTCTTCGAAGAACTGCTCGTGCTGGTCGTCGCCGACGATGATCAGGGCATCGAGCCTCGCCTTGGCCAGGTCGTCCGCGAGACGGGCGATGTTGGCCGTGCATTTCGCCGAGCGCTCTTCCAGCACCTTCGGCTCGATCTGCCTGGCGATCGAAGGATCGGCCTGCGCGAGCAGGTCGCCATAGGTGCAGGGACGCCCGTTCCTGTCGATCAGCTTGCGGCCCGAGGCGTCGATCTCGGCGTGCTTGGGATAGTCCTCCGCCGGACTGTTCAGCAGCGGACTGTGCGAGGTTCCGATGCCGAGAACGATGTCGGCCATGGACGAAACTCCCTGTCACTCTTAAAGGCCATATTTATGACCTTAGCCATATGTCACCGGGCCGCCGGCTTCAACCTCATTTCACGGAGACGGCCTTTGGCAGGATGAAATCAGCAAGGCTGACGGGCGGGGTTCAGCCCTTCGCGGCAACGGTCGCGGCATCGCGGTTGCGCAGTTCCGTCTTCAGGATCTTGCCGTAGTTGTTCTTCGGCAGCGCTTCGACGAAGACATAGTCCTTCGGCCGCTTGAATCGGGCGATGTGCCGGAGACAGAGCGCATCAAGGTCCGCCGCGCTCGCCTCGCCGACCACATAGGCGACCACCACCTCGCCCCATTCGCGATCCGGCCGGCCTATGACCGAGACCTCGCGCACGGCATCGTGGGCGAGCAGCACCTCCTCGACCTCGCGCGGATAGATGTTGGAACCGCCGGATATGATCAAATCCTTGGAGCGGTCCTTGAGATGCAGGTAGCCCTCTTCGTCGAATATGCCGACGTCGCCGGTATGCAGCCAGCCGCCGCGTAGCGAAGCCGCGGTGGCTTCCGGATTGCGCCAGTAGCCGGACATGACGACGCCGCGGCAGAGGATCTCGCCGGCCTCGCCCTGTGCCACCGCCCGGTCCTCGCTGTCGGCCACCACGACCTCGACGCTCGCATAAGGCTTGCCCGCCGAGCCGAGACGCTCGCGCCAGCGCGGATGATCGCAGTCGGCGATGTCCTCCTTCGACAGCGTGGTGATGGTCATCGGCGCCTCGCCCTGCCCGTAGATCTGGGCAAGCCGCGGTCCGAAGCGGTCGAGCGCGGCAAGCGCATCCTCGACATACATCGGCGCGCCGCCCCAGATCAGCGTGCGGATGTTGTCGGCATTGATATCGGCCGGACAAGCGACCAGGCGCTTGATCATGGTGGGTGCGGCAAACATCGACATGCGCGGCCACGCATTGAACAGCGTCGCCACCTCCTCCGGCTCGAAACCGCCGCTCTCCGCCACCACCTGCACGCCGAGCCGCGCGACATGGGCCATGATG
>CAZUDR010000493.1:0-2790 GCA_964618715.1 uncultured Undibacter sp.
TTCGTTGGTTGACGGGTCCGTCGCTACCAAAGTTTCGGCGGTACGATGACGGTATATCGCAAAAGCGAATACGCACACGGCGATCGCGACAAATGCGCCGGTAAGGTAAAGAACCCAGCTATCGCGTCGCTTTTCGCGGCCACGTTCGACGCGTCGTTCGCGAATGTCGTGCGGCGTCATGTGGATTCAGGTGGCTAACGAATGGATTCTATCCGTCCTGTCGCCGCGAATGATCGCATTTTTTGCCGAGAATCGTTGTCGGCGGCAGGAGGGATAGAATCCGGTTGAACAAACCGCGGAGCCTATGGGCGTTGGATCCCGCCATCCGCGACTCCACGCTCGCCGCGAATTATAGAAGCTCCGCACCTCCAGTGGCAAGCTTTCAGATTGCGCCAGTTGTGGCGGCGCGGGTCTACAAGCTGCCTGCGTGGTGTGCGTCTCGGCGCCATCGAGAAGGTCCGCAGCGAGTGGGAGGCGGGCCGCGCGGCGACGTCGGCGCGCATCGCAACGCGGCGCCGTGGCGCGGACCAGGCGAGGCGAGGCGTCCAATGGATGGGATCGATAGTCATGAGGTGTCCCACGGCCACGGGAGAGCCCACAGCATTTCGCGTGAAGGTCGAGGTCGATAATCCAGGCCGCGCAAATGGCCGCCGCAGCA
Source organism: uncultured Undibacter sp. (assembly GCA_964618715.1). GTDB lineage: Bacteria > Pseudomonadota > Alphaproteobacteria > Rhizobiales > Xanthobacteraceae > Pseudolabrys. The sequence goes on from CAZUDR010000493.1 coordinate 659, forward strand.
GCGGCAACGCGGCTCCGATTCCGACGACTCCGCATGCTGCGCCTCGGCGATCTCGCAAGGTCGGGCGAAGAGGTCCGCTTCCTCGTCACGCTGCTGCGAAAGAATCTCACAGCAGAGGGCCAGCTTGCTCTGCCGATGCCGGTTGGCCAACAGTCCGTAGCTGCGAATGTGGACGAAACCCTTCGGCAACAGGTGCGTGAAGAAGCGGCGGAGAAACTCCACGCCCGAGAGGGTCATCGTCTTTCGCACGGCGCCGGCCGCGTAGTCTTTGTAAGTGAAGGTTACGCCGGAGTCGCTGACCTCCACAAGGCGGGCGTTGGAGATCGCCACCCGGTGCGTGTAGCGGGCCAGATACTTCAGCGTCTGTTCCGGTCCGCCGAAAGGCGGCTTGCTGTAAACGACCCATTCCTTTCGATAGGCCTGCGTCAGCAGCCGGCCGAACGCCGCGGGATGGGACAGCGGCGCCAGCGAGCCGGTGAGCTTCAGCTCTCCATTGGCATGCTTGGCTTTCAAGTGGGCCAGGAACTTGCCGCGGAACTTGCGGCTGAGGACCTTCACCGGCAGGAAGAAGTTCTTGCGGCAGGCGACCCATTCCGACTCGTCCTCGTTCAATCCCCCTCCCGGTACGACGCAATGCACGTGCGGATGATGGTTCAGATTCTGGCCCCAGGTATGCAGCACCGCCAGCACGCCGATCTGCGCCCCAAGATGCTTCGGGTCGGCCGCCACTTCCAAGAGCGTCTCCGCGGCGCACTGAAAGAGCAGGTCGTACAGCACGCGGCGATTGCCGAAGGCCAGCTTCGCGATCTCCGGCGGCAGGGTGAAGACGACATGAAAGTAGGAGACCGGCAGCAACTCCGCCTGTCGCGCCGCCAGCCAGGACGCGCGAGCCGCGCCCTGGCACTTGGGACAGTGCCGGTTGCGGCAGGAGTTGTAGCTGATCTGCACCTCGCCGCACTCCAGGCACTCGCCGATGTGGTAGCCCAATCGCCAGGTGCGGCAGGCCAGCAGGTCTTGCATCGCCCGCTCCTCGCCGGGAAGGAGCTTCGCTCCGCGGCTTTGGACGTAGGCGGCGCCGAAACGGCGGATCACGTCGGCGACTTCCCAGCGGGGCCGGCCGGCGGCGGAATCGGCGGCAAGAGATCCAAGGGACTGACGATCTGCCCCATCCGCGTCTGTCGCACATGCAGGTAACGCAGGGTGGTGCTGATCGAGCTGTGCCCCAAGAGGGCCTGGAGCGTCGGCAGGTCCAACCCCGCCTCCAAGAGATGCGTGGCGTAGCTGTGCCGCAGCGTGTGGGGCGTGGCTCGCTTGCTTAGCCCCGCCTCCTGCACCGCCTGCTTCATCGACCGTTGAACCCCGCCGGGATCCAACGTTCGCTGCGGATTCTGGCCGGGAAACAGCCACGTCCGCGGCTTCTGCTTGAGCCAATACTGGCGCAGCTCTTGAAGAAGCTTCGCCGAGAGCGGCACGCAGCGGTCCTTTCGTCCCTTGCCCTGGCGAACCCAAACCTGCATGCGGGGACTGTCGATGTCCTGCGGGCGAAGGTGAATCGCCTCCGACAGCCGCAGCCCGCAGGCGTAGGCGGTGGTCAACAGAACGCGATGCTTGAGGGGATGCACGCATGCCAACAGCCGCTGGACTTCCTCGGGACTGAGCACGACCGGCAGGCGCCGCGGACGCTTGCCGTAGGGGAGGTGCTCCACGCGCCAGCCTCGCTGCAAGGTTACGTTGTAGAAAAACCGCAAGGCGCAGACGGCCTGATTAAAGAGGCTCCAACTGGCCTGCCGTTGAAGGAGATGTAGTTGATACTCGCGAATGTGCTCCAGGCCGAGCAGGTCCGGCGACTTGCCGAAATGCCTGGCGAAGCGGGCCACATGCGAGACGTAGGTCTCGACGGTTCGTGGGCTGAGGTTTCGCAGTTGCATGTCTTGGATCATGCGTCGGCGCAGCGCGGTCATGGGTGGTTCTCCCGAAGTGAAGTGAGCAAAGAAACTTCGCTAAGAGAACCATGCGCTATAAAAGGCCCCAGCGCAAATCTTTGCGCAATCGCTACAACCGGATCGCGGCGCCAGAGACCTCAACGCGCCGAGCAAGACACCGCCGGCCACCGCGCAGCGGTTTAGTTCAAC
>CAZUDR010000494.1:0-2787 GCA_964618715.1 uncultured Undibacter sp.
GCCACGATGCGGGCGCCGCGCAGCATTTGCCTGAGGTTGGTCATTCCGGTTTCTCCATTTCAACGCAAGGACCGGATGTATTGCCGGGTGCCGATCTCTCCGAACTTGCGCAGTTCGGGATCATGCGTGGGTCGATCTACCAGCACGGTCGTTAAACGAACGTTCCATCAACCTTGATGGGGCCTTGCCGCACGACGCTAAATTGCTGCAACCCGGTAAACTTCTTCCCGATGGTTAAGAGCCGGTGAATAAGGCGACGGTGGGGCTGGGCGCGGCGTTTTGCGGCCAAACCGCGCCTGTCGCCGCGAAATCTACGACAATAACGGTGACCAGGCCGGGTCGGACGCGTAGCTCGGCGTCGGAACCTTGAGCTCGTTGCGCCCTGTGATGTCGACCGTGTGCAGGAACGGCCCCGGACCGCTGTCGCGGAAGAACATGATGACGCGACCGTTGGGAGCGAACGTCGGCCCTTCGTTGTGGAACCCTTCGGTGAGGAGACGCTCGCCCGAGCCGTCCGGCTTGAGCACGCCGATCGAGAACGCGCCCCGCGCCTGACCGGTGAAAGCGATGTAGTCGCCGCGCGGCGACCAGACCGGCGTCGAGTGGTTGCCTTCGCCAAAACTGATGCGCTGGGCGACGCCCCCGGAAGCCGGCATCACGTAGATCTGCTGGGTCCCGCCGCGGTCGCTCTCGAAGCAGATGTACTGTCCGTCCGGCGAATAGCACGGCGCGGTGTCGATCGCCGGCGTGTCGGTCAGCCGGGTCGTCTGCTTCGAACGCAAATCCATCACGAACAGGTTGGCGTTGCCGCCTTGCTGCAGGCTCATAATGACGCGCTGACCGTCCGGCGAGAACCTGGGCGCGAACGTCATGCCGGGAAAGTTTCCGACGACCTCGCGCTGCCCGGTCTCGATGTTGAGCAGATAGACGCGCGGATCACCCTGCCCGTAGGACATGTAGGTGATCTCCTGCGTCGACGGATTGAAGCGCGGCGTCAGCACCAGTTCGTCGCCGCGGGTCAGATAGCGGACGCCGTATCCGTCCTGGTCCATGATGGCGAGGCGCTTGACGCGCCGCTGCTTGGGCCCGGTCTCGTCAATGAACACGACGCGGCTGTCGAAATAGCCCTTTTCGCCGGTGAGCCTCTCGTAGATCGCATCCGAAATGATGTGCGCGATGCGCCGCCAGTTGTCGGGAGCGGTGAAGTACTGTTTGCCGTCGAGCTGCTGGCCGGCAAACACGTCCCACAGACGAAACTCTGCCCTCAGGCGACCGTCCGGCTGCCGGGTGATGCGCCCGGTGACCAGCGCCTGCGCGTTGATCACGCGCCAGTCGGCGAACTGCGGCACGGTATCGGTGTTGGTGATCCGGGCGACGAAGGCCGACGGATCGATTGGCGCGAACAGCCCGCTGCGCTGCAGATCGTTGGAGATCACCGCGGTGACGTCGCTCGCCACCTGCCCTTCCTCCGGCGTGCCGGCGACAAAATCGGGCAGCGCGATCGGCATCGGCCGGGGATTGCCCTCGGTGATATCGATGCTCAGCACTGCGCCGGCCGGTCGCGGCGCAAGCAGCGCAAGCGCTCCCGCTCCGGCAAGCAAGTGGCGGCGACTGAAGGACAAATGACGGTCAGGCATGCGGTCGGTCATTGCTGGGAAATGTCGCGATACATGGCCTGAGTGTCGAATGTAAAGTCGATTTCCTTCCAGAGGTCGTAGTGCTCGGGCCGCAGCATGGTGTAGGGCTGGCCGGTGAGGACGGCCCGCACGGCGCTGTCACGCATTGCATCGTATCGGGCCCCGTGACCCGATGTGATGACCTGCGGACCGTCGGCGAGCGTGCCGTCGCGCCGGAAGCGGATGCGAATGGTGATCTGCAGGCGATCGCCGTCGCGCATGCCGACCGGCGGGTTCCACAATGCGTTCAAACGGGCGCGCAGGGCGTCGATCTCCGACTGCGACAGCTGCGCGGCGCTGGTGGCGGCGGCCGTGCCGAGCGAGCGCTCGGAATTGATGATGTCGCCGATGGCGGCGCTGCGCTGCGCATCGCGCTTGTTGAGCAGCGCGGCGATCTTGTTGGGCTCGAACTTGCGCTCCGGCGTGCGCGGCCGCGGCGGACGGCGCGGCGGCATGCGGGTCGGCTCGAGGCTGGCCTCCTGCTTCTTCGGCTGCTCCTTGAGCTTTTCGGCGATCGGATCCGGCTGCGGCTCCGGCTGCGGTTGCGCCTCGTTCCTGGTCGCCTCGACCTCCTTCTTCTCGGTGATCTTCGGCGTGGCTTCCTCGACCGGCTTGGGCTCTTCCTTCGGCTCGACCTTTTCCACCAGCGGCTTGGGCTTCTCGACCGGCTTGGGCGCATCCTTGACGCCCTTGGTGAGCTCCGAGAAGTCCTTTTCGCTGATCAGGTCGACCGGCAGCGACTGCGCCGGCGTCACCTTGAAGGTCTCGCTGGTAAACGTCAGCGTCGCCCACAGCAGCACTGCCGCGTGGAGGCCGGCCGAAATAGCTGACGCAGTCTTCATCGTCACTGTGCGTTCGAGCCCTGCTCGAATTCGGTGACCAAGGCCACCCGATGGAAGCCGGCCGCCGACAGCCGCCCCATCACCCTCATCATGGTACCGTAATTCACGCTCTTGTCGCCGCGGACATAGACACGGGCATCGGTGCCGCCCCGCGCCTCGGCGACGGCCTGGAGCTTGGGAACCAGCCCTTCGACGTCAATTTCCGTGTTTTGCAGGTAGATTTCACCCTTGTCGTTGACCGAAATCGTGAGCGGTTCCTTGTCCTGGTC
>CAZUDR010000495.1:0-2774 GCA_964618715.1 uncultured Undibacter sp.
GGCAAGCCCGTCACCGGCATGCCGGCGCACAAGCTGGCGCGCCTTGGCATCGGCTACGTGCCGGAGGACCGGCGCATCTTCCGCCTGCTGACGGTCATGGAGAACCTGCGCACCGGCCTCGACCGCGCGGGCGTCACCGAGGAGCGGCGCCGGGAGCTGCTCGACAAGGTCTTCAGCTATTTTCCGGTGCTGTCGGAGCGCCGCAACCAGGCGGGCGGCACGCTGTCGGGCGGTGAGCAGCAGATGCTGGCCATCGCCCGCGCCATGATGCTGGAGCCCAAGATCATCCTGCTCGACGAGCCGACCGAAGGCCTGATGCCGCGCATGGTGTCGCAGATCCACCAGATCATCGACGTCCTGCACAACGAGGGCGTTGCCATCCTGCTGGTCGAGCAGAACGTGCCGCTGACGCTGCAGGCGAGCCAGCGCGTCTACATCATGGAAAAGGGTGTGGTCCGCCACCACGCCGCCGCGTCCGAACTCACGATCGACGATCCGGTCATCCAGCAATATCTCGGAGTCTGAGCATGGAGATCCCGTGGGATCTTGTCGTCATCCAAACGGTCAACGGTATCGTCACCGGCATGATCCTGGCGCTGGTCGCCTCCGGACTGACGCTGATCTTCGGCATCATGGACGTGGTCAACTTCGCCCACGGCGAACTGTTCATGCTCGGCGCCTATACCGGCGTTGTGGTGTTTGCGGGCACGGGCAACTTCTGGGCGGCGCTCATTCTGTCGGCGATGATCGTGGCGCTGATCGGCGCCGGCATGCAGATCCTGACGCTGCGACCGCTGATCGGCCGCGACCCCCTCAACACGATCCTGGTGACATTCGGGTTCTCGCTCATATTGCAGAACTATGCGCTCTGGCAGTTCGGCCCGGTGGCGCGCCGGATTCCGGAGCCGATGACCGGCTACTTCAATCTCTTCTATCTGCAGTATCCGTGGTACCGCATCGTCATCGCCGTCCTGTCGGCGCTCATCATCGGCGGCTTCTACGTATTCCTCAAATACAGCAAGTTCGGCGTCTGGATCCGCGCCACCACCCAGGACCGCGTGATGGCGCAGGCCATGGGCATTCCGGTGCCGTGGGTGCTGACCGGCGTGTTCGCGCTCGGCGCCGGCATGGCCGCGGCGAGCGGCGTGCTGTTTGCCCCGCTGGTCGGCGTCAATCACACCATGGGGCTCGACTGGGTGCTGAAGGCCTTCATCGTCGTGGTGGTCGGCGGCATGGGCAATCTCGGCGGTGCCATCGGCGCCGCCATTTTCGTCAGCCTGCTTGAGGCCTATGCCTCGATCTGGGTGAGCCCGGCGCAGGCGGTCATCGTCTCCTTCGTCGTGCTCATCCTCACCCTGCTGTTCCGGCCGACCGGCCTCTTCGTCCCGACACCGAAATGACAACCGCACCGCTCGAGAAAACGTCGCCCGTCGGCAGGTTCGGCCTGAGCCACAGCGCCATCTTCTGGATCGGCTTCTGCGTGATCATCGCCATCCTGGTCGTGGCGCCCTATGTGCTGCCGCCGTTCTGGCGCCGGTTCCTCACCGAGATCCTGATCTGGGGCCTGCTGGCCATGTCGTCCGATATCCTGATCGGCTACACCGGCATGGTCTCCTTCGGGCACTCGGCCTTTTTCGGTCTCGGTATGTATGGCGCGGCAGGGGCACTGATCCTGTTCACGCCCAACCTGTGGCTCGCGCTGGTCTTCGGCCTGTCCGGCGCCGCCGCCGCCGCGCTGTTCGTCGCCTTCTTCTCGACCCGGCTGCGGGATATCTATTTTGCCATCACCACGCTTATCTTCTCGCAGATTTTCTACGTCATCATCTTCACCTGGACCGAGGTGACCGGCGGCGAGAACGGCCTGATTTTCACCCGGCCGCATTTCACCGTTCCGTTCCTCTACGATGCCAAGTTCAACGCCTACACCCTGCACTGGTTCGTGCTGGCGGTGGTGGCAGGCTCCTATCTCGCCCTGCGCCGCATCATGCGGTCGCCCTTCGGCATGGTGCTGCAGTCGATCCGCGAGAACGAGGCGCGCACCCGCGCCATCGGTTACCCCGTCGAGCGCTACAAGATGGTGTCGGTCATGCTGTCCGGTCTGTTCGCCGGGCTTGCCGGCGTGCTCTACGCCGTCCAGAACCAGTTCGCCGCACCGGATTTCGTGTTCTTCATCACCTCGGGCGATACGGTGATCTTCAACGTCGTCGGCGGCATCGGCACGCTGGTCGGACCGATCGTCGGTGCCGGTTTCTTCCAGCTCGCGCGCGAACTGCTGTCGCGTGTGTTCGGTGACCAGTTCCCCTACCTGATCCCGCTGGGCATGGTTTTCATCGCGATCATCATCTTCCTGCCGCAGGGGCTGCTCGGCTTCGCGCGACGGTGGCTGAACCGGTAGCATTGCAACGCTGAATCGATCACTGTACATGGTCCGCGCCGTGTCGCGCGGCGGGGCGACGCGTGCAGGTTCCGGATTCTGAAAGCGACATGACGACGGACGTCGATCTCAGCGAACCGTTCGACGTGGTGGTGGCCGGCGGCGGCAACGCCGCGCTCTGCGCCGCCATCAGCGCGGCGCGCGCCGGCGCCCGCGTCGTCGTGCTCGAGGGCGCGCCCGCGTTCTATCGCGGCGGCAACACGCGCCACACCCGCAACCTGCGCTGCGCCCATGACGGCAGTGCGCCGACCATGACCGGTCCCTACGAGGAGGACGAGTTCCTCGACGACCTTCTCCGGGTGACCGGCGGGCAGACCAACGAGGCGCTGGCCAGACTCAC
>CAZUDR010000496.1:0-2771 GCA_964618715.1 uncultured Undibacter sp.
CAACGTAAATGAAACCGATCGGGCCGCGGCCACGTCCGCCCCCCGCAAGCAGCGCCAGCCCTGATGTCGCCATCGCATTTCAGGTCACCCGAATAAACGCGCCACAAAAAAGACATTGCCGGCGACGCAGATTGCCGTCCCCTCAGGGAGAGTCATCATGACAAAAGCAATCGTTATCGTCGCGGCAACACTGTTTCTCGGGGCCGGCATCTTTGCCGGCAGCGCCCAGGCGCAGACCAATACGTGCAAGACGCACAAGGACCAGGCGACCTGTTCGGCCGACAAGGCCTGCAAGTGGGTGGCCGCGGAGAATGAGTGCAACAAGGCCCAGGCCAAGAAGAAATAGTTGCGCCTAGACGACGTGTCGATGAGCCCGCCCCCGCCCCGGGCGGGCTCGCGCCGCCCTGTCTTGTGACAAGGCACGCGACCGGTCGCGGGCGGTCTGACTGCTGGCCGCGTCGACCGGCCTAGCCGCTTGAACGTCGATCGTCGATACTGTCCGCGATTTCCTCGCAGGCGGCCGCCATTTCAAGAAGCTCCTGCTTCTTGACCGCGTCCGTCGTCTCCTCCGCGAGCTTCTTGTATTTCGCGGCTTCGTCGCGGTAATAATCGGAATTGTGCGAACCGTGCATGCAACAATGCTCGATGGTTGCGGCACTGCAGAATCCATAACACAAAATCATGGCAGCAGCCAGCGACGACCCGCTTCATCGGTCGGCGCAGATGCGCGGCATCAGCCGCCGGCGTCCAGTACGTCGTACTGACCCGCGATCGTATCCAGCCTTCCGCCAGGCAATTATTGCAAGACGCCCGGCCAGTTCCTGTCGGCAGCCTTGATGTAGCCCGGAATGTCCTTTTCCCAGGTCCGCTGCACGCCCTTGCTGTAATTGAGGTAGAGCTTGTCCGCGACGATGCTCCAGGCTTCCGGTTCGGTTTTTGCCGTGGAGCCCTTGGCGACCGCATAGGCGCAGTAGCCGCCGTATTGCGGTGCGTATTTCTCCGGATTCGCCTTGAACGTGTCGCGGTTCTGCGCGCTGGCGAACCGCCAGGTTGCGCCCTTCCAGGAATAAGTAATGTCCGCCTTGCCCGCCACCGGCTTCTTCTCCGTGAAATAGGCAACCGGGTCGTAGCCGTTGATGGCAACACCCTTGATCGAGCCGGTGAAAATTTCCGGCGATGCGGCGCTGGCGGCGAACGGAAGGGCGCAGGCAAGCACAAATGCGGCGGCAAGCACACGCCAGAACCGGCTCTCCGACACGCGCAGAATTGATTGCATCACCGTCTCCCTGGTCGAATGCGGCAGCACATGGATGTCAGTGGCGCGATCATGCAGCGGGCGCGTGATCACCGTCCAGTCAACCCACATCAAATATCTGTCAGGATCCGCCCTTCCCGCCGCGACCCCGTTCTGCCAGCCCTCTTGCAGCGGCAGGCAATGCCCTATGATGGATGATGCCGTGCCCTTGCGGCGACACCCGCCGGGCCGGGCATTCCGGGGAGCAAAGCGCGCATGAAACTCCAGCTCAGCATCGGCATGTCGGTCAACCCGCGGACGCGGCCAATCTTCGAGGGCGCCGTGGCCGCCGATGCCATCGACCTCTTTCCGAGCGCGGTGCACCCGTCCGAGCTGTTCTGGCGGCAACTGCGCTTTGCCGATTTCGACGTCTCCGAAATGTCCCTGTCGTCGCTGATGATCGCCGTTGCCAGGGGCGACGACCGCTGGGTCGGCCTGCCAATTTTCACCACGCGCTATTTCTTCCACACCCGCATCCTGGTGCGCACCGATGCGGGCATCGACCGGCCCGAAGATCTGAAAGGCAAGCGCGTCGGTGTGCCGGAGTATCAGCAGACCGCTGCGCTATGGGCGCGCGGGGTGCTGCAGCACGAGTTCGGCGTCGCGCCGGGTGACATGGAGTTCTGGATGGAGCGACCGCCCTCGCACAGTCATCGTGCGGCGGTCGGCTTCGAGCCGCCGCCGGGCGTGACCATCCACCAGATCCCGGCGGACAAGGACATCGGCACCATGATGGCGTCAGGTGAGCTGGACGCGACCCTCCACTATCTCCGCCACGACAATCTCGTCGACCGCAGCCGCATCGATCTGCTGAACCACCCGCAGGTCAGGCACCTGTTCCCCGACCCGACTGCCGAAGGGACGCGTTACTATTGCAAGACCGGTCTCTATCCGATCAATCATGGCATGGTGATCAGGCGGGAGATCGCCGAGAAGCATCCCTGGGTGATGCTCAACCTGTACAAGGCATTCCAGCAGGCCAACCGGATGGCGGATGCCCGGCGGCGCGAGCACGTCGAGTATCATGTTGCAGCCGGTCTGGTCGCGCCGGAAGCCGGCGAGGCACTGGCGAAGCCGCTGCTGCACCACGGTATTGCCGCCAACCGCCCGGTGCTGGAGACGGCGGCGCAGTACTCACTGGAACAAGGTCTGACTCCGCGCCTGATCAAACTTGACGAGTTGTTCGCCGCCAGCACCGCGATGCAATAAGGCTGGCGCGCGCCCGTTTCCCGGCGCTATGCTTCGACGGTTGGAACCCGCATTCACAAGCGGGGCGTTCCGCGACGACATCGCGGCACACGGGGAGGATGCATCATGCTCAGCCGGATTCATGGTCTCGCCGCCCTGCTCGGCCTGTTCACGGCTGTGTCGCTCGCGCCGGCACAGGCCGAAGACGCCGCCGACTTCTACAAGGGCAAGACTGTGCACTTCATCGTCGGCTATTCGCCGGGCGGCGGCTACGACACCTATGCCCGCA
>CAZUDR010000497.1:0-2770 GCA_964618715.1 uncultured Undibacter sp.
AAGGACGTGATGGCGCGGGCCGACAGGCCGGCTGCCGGCGTGCGCGTCGGTGTCAAGAACGGCGGTTGCGCGGGCATGGAATACACGATGGAGTACGCCGAAACGGTCAACCCGACCGACGAGGTTGTGGAGGACAAGGGCGTCAAGATCCTCATCGATCCCAAGGCCGTGCTGTTCCTGCTCGGCACCGAGATGGACTACAGGACCGACAAGCTGTCGGCCCAGTTCATCTTCAACAACCCGAACCAGACCTCGGCCTGCGGCTGCGGCGAATCCGTCCAGCTGACCCCGGCGAGGGACGAGTCCGCGGACCCGGCCTGAGCGCCGGCAGCGCGGCCCGTGCGGTTGGACCCCGACCAGATCCAGGACCTTTTTGCCGCCTTCGGACCGGTCCAGGTGCGCCGCATGTTTGGCGGAGCCGGATTGTACGCGGACGGCATCATGTTCGGCCTTGTCGCCGACGGACTGATCCATCTGAAAGCCGATACGGAAACGGTGCCGTCCTTCGCGGCGGAAGGCTGCGGGCCGTTCGAATACGGCACCAGGACCGGCCGCCGCGCGGTCATGTCCTACTGGCGCATGCCGGACCGGCTCTACGATGATCCCGATGCACTGGCGCAATGGGCACGTCGGGCGCTTGAGACGGCGCGGCGTACCGGCAGGCGCAAGGGTGCCCCGGCATCGCCGCGGCGGAAGGCCAAAACCAGACGCTGACAGCAGGTGGGGACGGTCAGGCGACCTGCGCAGATGCCGTGCCGGCGACTTCCGGATCGGTTTCGCACATGACCCGGTTGCGGCCGTGCCGCTTGGCGGCATAGAGGCAGGCATCGGTGCGCTCGATCAGCATCTGTGCCGTGTCGTTCATGTGCAGCGTCGCCACGCCGATCGAGATGGTCACCCGTCCGAGGTGTTCGCCGGTCGACCGCTTCATGAGTTCCTTGGTCATGACGGCGCGGCGGATGTGATCGGCAACCGTGATCGCGGAGCGCAGCACGGTGTTGGGCAGGATGATGGCGAACTCCTCGCCGCCATAGCGGGCGGCGATGTCCTGTCCCTTGACGTTCTGCTTGACCGACAGTGCGACCAGCCGCAGGACCTGGTCGCCGGTCAGGTGGCCGAAACTGTCATTGAATTTCTTGAAATAGTCGATGTCGGTCATCATCAGCGACATCGGCTCATTCTTGGTGCGTGCATCCTTGATGGCGGTTTCCAGCGACGCGTCGAAGAACTTGCGGTTGGCGAGCTGGGTCAGCGGATCGGTCAGGCTTTCGGTGCGCACCGCCTCGAGGTTTTGCTGGAGTTCGCTGATCTCCGCCTTTGAGGCGGTGAGGCGCTCTTCCAGCTGCTGGTTGGAGGCTTCCATCTCCTTGGTCGTGTGCACCAGGCTCTCGACGATGGCACGCAGGCCTTCACGGTCCTTCGACTGGCCGATCTTTTCGGTCATGTCGGCGAGGCTCTCGGAATAGCTGCTGGCGGAGCCGGCGACGGCGTCGATCATCGCCATAACCTGCTCGATCTCGCCGGCCACTTTCAGGCCGACGCTGTCGATGCGGTCGGAAAGGCGGGCGGGAGCGAGGAACTTCTCGTGAATTGCCTCGAGCTCCTCGTCCGAGAGCGTGCCGTGCTCCTTTAACTTTTGATTTATCTCTTCATTGAGGGAGGGGTGATACCCCGTGGCGTAGGCGTACCAGATCTCGTAGTTGCGCGGGGTGGCGGGCTGGCGCAGTGCTTTCAGCTGCCCAAGCGCGATGTCCGCGAACGCCATCGTGCGTTCGTGCTCGTCGCCCTGGCCGTTCATCATCAACCCCCTGCGCAGGCGTTCTGCCCAACATTCGCGCGCGGCTCATCCGCCGCGGCGTCGCCAGGCGGAACGGTATTGCAGGGAAATGAATGGGGGGTAAATGCAGAACCCGGCGAGCCGTAAATACAGGTTGAGCCGGGTTGCAGATGCGCCGGTCAGGCCTTGAGCGGCACCGGACGCAGCAGGAATGCGGGCAGGTGGGTGCCGTCGCCATCGTCCGCCGGTGCCCGCTGGGGCGTCCGCCGGCGTGATGGCTGGTCCGCAGTGCGCGCCTTGTCGGCGGCTTCGCGCGGCGGCCGCCGGCGATCGCCGCGGCCGCGCTGTCGTCCGCCGCGGCGCGTGCCCTCGGCGGGTCGATCTTCGTCGCTGCCGGCAGGGGCCGGCTCGCCCATCCAGGGAATCGGCCGTCCGATCAGCCGTTCGATTGCGCCCACGGCCTTGCCGTCGATTGGCGCCACGATGGTAATCGCAGTGCCGCTCAGGCCGGCGCGACCGGTGCGGCCGATGCGGTGGACGTAGTCGTCAGGATGATGCGGCACGTCAAAATTGAAGATGTGGCTGACTGCGGGGATATCGAGACCGCGGGCGGCGACGTCGGAGGCGACCAGCAGGGTGACTTCGCCCTTGCGGAACGACTCAAGGGCCGCCATGCGCGCCGGCTGGTCCATGTCGCCATGCAGTGCGGCGGCATTGAACTTGTGACGCAGCAGCGAGCGGTGCAGCTGGGCAACCTCGCGTTTGCGGTTGCAGAAGATGATGGCGTTCTTGAAGTTTTCGGCGGAGCGGATCAGGTTGCGCAGCGTCTCGCGCTTTTCATGCGGATCGCGGCCGGTGGCAAGCAGCATCTGGTTGATCGTGGTGGCGGTGGTGGCAGGCCGGGAGACTTCCACCCGCACCGGATTGTGCAGGAACGTGTCGGCGATGCGCTGGATCTCGGACGGCATGGTCGCGGTAAAGAAAAGCGTCTGC
>CAZUDR010000498.1:0-2746 GCA_964618715.1 uncultured Undibacter sp.
CCGCCGAGTATGCCGTTCGGCAGGAAGATCACCACCGCGATCAGCAGCAGGCCGATCCAGAAATACCAGTATTGCGGGTTGATGTCGGAGAACTGGTCGCGCGCCACCAGGAACACGGTGGCGCCGATCAGTCCGCCGTAGAGCCGTCCGGCACCGCCCAGCACCAGCATGATGAGCGCGTCGGCGGAGTGCTCGAAGCCGAGCGAATCGAGCGCGACCGTCCCGGTGGCCTGCGCGGTCACCGCGCCGGCAATGCCGGCGATGAACGCCGAGATCGTGTAGATCTTGCGGATATGCGCGCGGCTCGGCGCGCCGATCGCCGGCATGCGCACGTCATTCTCGCGGATGCCGCGCAGCGCGAGGCCGAACGGCGAGTGGATCAGGCGCCGCGTCATCAGGAAGACGATGAACAGCACGATCAGCGAGTAGGTGTAGGCGGTATAGCCCCAGAGGTCGAAATCGAAGACGCCGAAGATCGGCCATATGTTCATGCCTTGCAGGCCGTCGCTGCCGCCGGTGAGCCAGTGCGCCTTGTTGGCGATCTCGTGCAGCAGCAGTCCGAGCCCGAGCGTAATCATGATCACGGTGAGATGGCGGAAGCGCGCGATGACGAAGCTCGTCGCATAGCCGACCACCGCCGCCACGATCGCGCCGATGAACAGGCCGCTGATCGGCTCGCCCCAGCCATAGACCGAGGCGATGCCTGCAGCGTAGGCGCCGAGGCCGAAAAACGCCGCGTGCCCGAGCGAGACAATGCCGGCATAGCCGAGAATGAGATCGAGCGAGAGCACGAACAGCGCGGTCACGGCGACCTGGTGCGCCAGCTGCAGGTAGGACGGGAACAGGACGAACGGCAGCAGCGTCGCCAGCCAGAATGCGGTTTCCAGATGGCTCCAGCGCGTCTGTTGCGCCAGATACTGTTGCGGGGCGTCGGCCGTCGCGGTGATCGCTGCCATCGCTCAGCGCTTTCCGAACAGGCCCTGCGGCCGCGTCATCAGCACGGCCAGCATGACCATGTAGATCAGGAACGCGCCGAGTTCCGGCACGTAATATTTGCCGGCGACGTCGGTGACGCCGATCACGATCGCGGCCACGAACGAGCCGATGATCGAGCCCAGACCGCCGACCGACACCACGATCAGCACGAACACCAGATAGGTGAAGGCGAACCAGTGGTCGAGCCCGACGATCTCGATGGCGAGCGCGCCGCCAAGGCCCGCAAGCCCGCTGCCGAGCGCGAAGGTCAATGCGAAGGCGCCGTCGACATTGATGCCGAGCCCCCGCGCCATGCGCTGGTTGTCGACCGCCGCGCGGATCCTGGCCCCGAAGCGCGTGTATTCGAGTGCCACCACCAGCACCGCGGTGATGACGAGGCCGGTCACCACCAGGAACAGCCGGTAATTGCCGATGTTCAGGCCGAGGAAATCGAACGAGCCGCGCAGATAATCCGGCACCTCGAGCGGCTGCGGCGTGGTGCCGAAAAAATAGGCCGCGGCCGCGACCGACATGAAAGCGATGCCGATGGTGAGCAGGCACTGGTCGAGGTCGCTGGCGCGGTAGAGACGGCGGTAGAGCACCCGTTCGAATGCGACGCTGACGACCGCCGTGACGATGAACGCCGCCGGCAGGGTGGCCAGAAACGGCCAGCCGAAATATTCCGTCAGGCCCACGGTCACGAAGCCGCCGAGCATGGCAAAGGCGCAGTGCGCCAGATTGACGAAATTCATCATGCCGAGCGTGACGGTCAGTCCGACCGACAGCAGGAACAGCAGCATGCCGTAGGCCAGCCCGTCGAACAGGACGCCGAAAATCGGGGGAAGCATGATGCCGGACGCCTACCGTTGACAGGAGATAGGGAGTGAACGGGCGTTTCCGCCACGAAGGACGGCGCACCGGAGGCGCATTATATCGGTCACGATACGGAGGGGTAGGTCGCAATGTGCGGATGGAGCGATTCCGGGTGGAATCGCTCCATCCATGCCGATCATCGCCGTTCGCGGCGGCTTACTTCTTCTTCTCCATCGCCGCCTTGACCGGATCCTTGACGTTCTCGACCTTGTCGAACTCGACGTTGACCAGATCGCCGCCGGACTTCTCGACCCGGCGGACATAGACGGTCTGCACGATGTCGCGGGTTTCCGGATCGATCATCACCGGGCCGCGCGGGCTTTCCCACTTCTGCCCCTTGGCCGCAGCGATCAGGCTGTCGGCATCGGTCTTGCCGCCGGACTTCTTCAGCGCCTCGTAGATCAGGTGCATGCCGTCGTAGCCGCCGACCGCGAAGAAGTCCGGATTGAGGCCGTTATATTCCTTGTTGTAGGCGGCCACGAAGTCCTTGTTCTTCTGGGACTGGTGGTTGTGGTCGTAGTGCCAGCCGGTGACGATGCCGATGGCCGCATCGCCCACGTTCTTCAACGCCTCGTCGCTGGTCACTTCGCCGGTGCCGAGGATTTTCACCTTCGCGGGATCGATGCCGCGTTCGGCAAAGGCCTTGGCGAGTGCCGCCGGCTGCGCGCCGCCGGGAATGAAGATGAAGATGCCGTCCGGATTGAGATCCTTGGCGCGCTGCACGAACGCCGAAAAGTCCGGATTGGCGACCGGCATGCGCACCGAGCCGATGATCTCGCCGCCGGCGCTCTTGAAGCCGCGGATGAAGCCCTGCTCGGCGTCGTGACCCGGCGCGTAGTCCGAGGTCATGGTGTACATCTTTTTCAGCCCGCCGTCCTTGGCGGCCCATGCCCCGAGC
>CAZUDR010000499.1:0-2745 GCA_964618715.1 uncultured Undibacter sp.
GATGACGACCCAGGCTTGGAGCATGCCTGGTGCAGGTTCGGGGCCTACCCCCGCCGTTAGTAGTGTACCGTCTGCTAGGTCACCTTAATATGCGCCCGGGGTCCATTGGCGGCTGCAATGACACCGGTTGGCCAGATCGCCTGATCCGGATCAATTCGCCGATCGGGGATCCGCGCTAGGAGTGTCGTCGGTACGGTCGGCAATCGGGGGCGGAAATGACACTGCCGAACAACGCGACGCCGCTGATCGCGCTCGAAGCCTACGTTTTCGACACCGAGACGACGGGCCTCGACCCGGCCAGGGCCCGCATCATCGAGATCGGCGGGTTGCCGCTCGGCGATGGCAGGCTCGATGAAAAGACCGCGCTGCGTCAGCTCGTCAATCCGGGTGAGCCGATTCCGGAAACGGCCACGAGGATCACCAAAATTGACGACGCGATGGTGGCGGGTGCTCCCCCCTTTGCCGAGGTGTGGCCGAAATTTGCCGCCGCCGTGTCCGGCAGGGTGCTGATCGGGCACACACTCGGATTCGATCTTGCCGTGCTCAAGCGTGAGTGCGAGCGCGCCGGATTGCCATGGCATCCTCCGCGCACGCTCGACACCAATCTGCTCGCGCAGGTAATCGCGCCTAACCTCGGCGGCTTCTCGCTTGAGCATCTGGCGAGCTGGCTCGGTGTCGAAGTGGAAGGACGCCACTCCGCGCTCGGCGACGCCGAGGTGACCGGAAAGATTTTCCTCGCGTTGATCCCGAAGCTGCGCGACGGCCGCATCCGCACCCTGGCCGAGGCGGAGCAGGCCTGTTTCGCGCTCACAAGCGTGCTGGAGGATCAGCACAGCGCCGGCTGGGAGGAGGCGGTGGCGCCCGCGTCGGAGCGTCTTGCGCGCTCGCTCGCGCGCATCGATCCGTATCCGTATCGGCACCGCATTGGCGATGTGATGAGCGCGCCGGTCCGGACCGTCGCCGCCGAGGCGTTGCTGGGGCAGGCGTTGCAGAGCATGGAGGAGCAAAAGGTATCCTCGCTGCTTGTGTCGGACGGGAATGCCGGCGCCGCCTTGCGTCCGGAAAAGACCGGCATCGTGACCGAGCGGGATGTCCTGCGGGCCCTTGCCGGGCACGGCGCCGAAGCGCTCGATCGCCCGGTCGGCGAATTCGCCAATCGTCCGCTTGTCTGCCTGCCGGCCTCGGAATTCATCTATCGCGCGATCGCCCGCATGAGCAGGCTCAGGCTGCGCCATCTTGGCGTCGTGAACGACACCGGCGAGATCTGCGGCATGATCAGTGCGCGCGACCTGTTGCGGCTGCGCGCGCACGAGGTCACCGTGCTCGGTGACGGTCTTGACCAGGGCAACGACGTGCCGGCGCTGGCGGCGTCCTGGGCGCAGCTGCCGCAAGCGGCCGGCGCGCTGCTGGCGGAAGACGTCAGCGGCCGCGACGTCGCCGCGGTGATTTCGCGCGAACTCGGTGCGCTCACCCGCCGGGCGGGTTTGCTGGCGGAACAACGCATGCTGGCGGAGGGCAAGGGCGCGCCGCCCTGCGCCTACGCCTTGTGCGTGCTTGGCTCCGGCGGTCGCGGCGAGAGTCTGCTCTCCGCGGACCAGGACAACGCCCTCGTCTTCGCCGACGGCGAGCCGGGCGGCCCCGCCGACCAGTGGTTTGCCGCGTTCGGGGGCATCGTCGCCGACATCCTGAACGAGGTGGGCGTGCCCTATTGCACGGGCGGCGTCATGGCGAAGAACGAGCACTGGCGCGGCTCGCTCGCCACCTGGCATGACCGCGTCGGGAACTGGATCACGCACTCCAGACCGGAAGACCTCCTTTCGGTCGATATTTTCTTCGACCTCATCGGTGTTCATGGCGACGTCGCGCTGGCGGAGCGGCTCTGGCGCGGGGCCTTCGACGCAGCGAAAGGCCACGCCGCCTTCGCCAAGCTGCTGGCACAGGCCGCCGGCGACACGCCGTCCGGACTCAACTTCTTCGGGGGCGTGCGCACCGAGGACGGCCGCATTGACCTCAAGCTGATGGGTCTGTTCGGCATCGTGTCCACCGCGCGCGTGCTGGCGATCCGGCATCATTTGCTGGAGCGATCGACGCCGGCGCGGCTGGCCGCCGTCGCCGCGCTTGGCCGCGGCAAGAATGACCTCGACGCGCTGGCACACGCACAGGCCGTGTTTCTTCATCTCATCGCGGAACAGCAGGTTGCCGACATGCAGGCCGGCCTGCCGCCCGGCAACAAGGTCGCGGTGCGGCGTCTCTCGCGCGAGCAGCGGAACGACCTGCGCGAGGCGCTTGGTGCCGTCCGTCATCTCGACACGCTGACGCGCGACCTGCTGTTCTGACGCTCATTACGTTCCGGGGCGAGACGCGGGCTCCGGAGAGGAATGTTGTGCCCGCTTCCCGATTACGGGTTGGCCGATTTCACGGTGACGCGGGATGACATCCCGGAATGGCTGCTGTGATTTGACGCGGTGCGCCCGACGCGGCATTGAAATCCGGCCTTGTCCGCACCGCCTGCCACCGCGCCCTTCATCACGCTTCGCCGTCTTGCGGAAACGCTTGCGCTGGCGGCGGCCGGCGGCGCCGTGTTCACGCTGATCGGGGTGCCTGCCGGCTGGATGGCGGGTGCGATTCTCACCGTCGGCCCTGCCGCGATCGCCGGCCGGCCGATGCTGATCCCCATGCCGCTGGCGCGCGTGCTGTTCGTCGTCATCGGCATCTGCGTTCTCATCATCATCGGCCAGGCGGCCG
>CAZUDR010000500.1:0-2745 GCA_964618715.1 uncultured Undibacter sp.
GCGAACCGACCAGGATCGACACCGCCAGTGCAATGCCGAGGATGCTGCTCGCCGAGCGGACCGGCCAGCGCATTAGATGGCGCGCCACCATGACCAGCGATTGCGGGATACGCAGGACGTTGTACATCGCCTCCGGCAGCAGGCGGCGGTAGATCGCCGGCGCCGGCGGAACCATTGCCACCGCGGGCGGCAGCCTGACGACGTCACGCACCGCCTTGATGGCCCCGACGGCCGCGGCAGCCAACGTAATCGTGGCGGCGATGACATAGGTTGCCGGGTTGAGGCTGAAGACCAGAAACGGGAAGTGGTAGAACTCGGCGTAGAGCTGTGTCATGCCGAATCCGAGCCAGGTGCCGGCCGCAAGCCCGATGAGGATGCCAACCATGGCGATCGCCAGTGCGAATTCGAGGTAGTGCAAGCCGACCGCCGCGCTGCGGTAGCCGAGGGCTTTCAGGAGGCCGATCTGCTCGCGCTCGAGCAGGATCAGCCGCGACAGCGTCATGTTGACCAGGAATGCCGCGACCAGCAGAAAGATCGGCGGCAGGATGCGGCTCATCGCCTTGAGCTGATCGAGTTCAGCGTCGAGAAACGCATGCGAGGTCTGGTCGCGCCGCCCGTGCGCGCCGAGCCCGCCGTAGCGTGCGAGGATGGCATCGAGCCGTTCGATGACCGCCGCCTCGGAGGCGCCGCGCGTGAGCTTGAGGTGCACACTGGAAAAAGCGCCGGTGAGATCGAACGCCGCCGCCAATGCTTTTTCCCGCATCCACACGATACCGTAGCGCTGGTCGTTCGGCAGCAGTTCACCCGGCCCGAGCGCATAGATGAATTCCGGCGACAGCGCAGTGCCGACGATGCGCAACGCGCGCTTGCGGCCGTTGAGGATAGCGTCGAAGGTCGAGCCGATCTCGAAATGGTTGGCCTTCGCGAACGGTTCGCTGACCACCACCTCGCGCTCTGCGCCGGGCAGGGGCAGTCGCCCGCTGCGCAGGTACAGGAGATTGAGGTTCTGTTGCTGCAGGTCCGGTATGGAGACGAACATGGCGGAGGCGGGCTCCACCACGTTCGGCAGGTCAAGCAGCGCGATCTTGGCGATGCGCGTTTCCACGGCCGCGACACCGGGAATGCGCGCGATCTCGTCTGCGACGATCTTGGGCGCCCGCGTCAGATTGGCAAAAACGTCGGCGAAGCGGTTGCGCTCGTAATAGGCCGCACGCGTTTCGTAAAGCGACTCATAGGCGCCGATGCCGAGGATGAGCGTGGCGGCGCCCGCCGCCATTACCAGGGCAATGGCGAGGGCCTGTGGCCACAGCCGCGTCAGATCGCGCAAAAGCTTGCGGTGCAGCGCGCTCATGCGATCACCAGCTGATTGCCGACGCCGGCTTGCGGTCGGCGATGACTTTGCTGGCAATGATGCGACCGTCGCCGAACTGCACGACGCGATGGGCAATGTCCTGGATCGCCACGTTGTGGGTGATGATCAGCGTGGTGGCGCCGAGTTGTGCGTTCACCTGCGTCAGTGCCTCCAGCACCAGTACGCCCGTGTGTGAATCGAGTGCGCCGGTCGGCTCGTCGCAGAGCAGCACCTGCGGCCGCTTGGCGATGGCGCGGGCGATCGCCACGCGCTGCTGCTCGCCGCCCGACAGTTGGGCGGGAAAATGGTTCATGCGGTTGGCCAGCCCGACGATGTCGAGCGCCTCTTCCGGGCGCATGGGATCGCGCGCGATCTCGGTGACCAGCGCCACGTTCTCGCGCGCGGTCAGGCTGGGCACCAGATTGTAGAACTGGAAGACGAATCCCACGTGGTCGCGCCGGTAGAGTGTCAATTGCCGGTCGTCGTACCGGCTGAGCTCGTGATCGGTAAACCACACTTCACCGGCGGTGGCGCGGTCGAGCCCGCCGATGATGTTGAGGAATGTGGACTTGCCCGAGCCCGACGGCCCGAGAATGACCACGAACTCCCCCGCTCCCGCCTCGAAGTCGACGCCACGCAACGCCTGCACCTGAACGTCGCCGGTGACATAGACCTTGGTCAGGTCGCTGGTGCGGAAGACGGGGTCAGCGGCGGAAGCTTGCGTCCCTTGCTGCTCGACTTGGGTCATGGCGCCCTGTTTCTCGGCCGGCGGGCGGATACTGGCGAAAGCCGGCACGGCTGTTTTTGCGCTGGCTCAATGCCGGCCTGCTCAGTTGACCGTCTGGGCCCTTCCATGTCACCTCCCGGGCCCTTAGAAAGACCGGCAAATGACCGCCGAATCGCACAAAAACGAGCGCTACAACGCCCGCGAGGCCGAGGCCCGGTGGCAGAAGGTCTGGGACGAGCGCGGCATTTTCGCGACCCGCAACGACGACCCGCGGCCCAAATACTACGTGCTGGAGATGTTCCCCTATCCCTCGGGGCGCATCCACATGGGCCACGTGCGCAACTACACCATGGGCGACGTGGTGGCACGACACCGCCGCGCCATGGGTCATGCCGTGCTGCATCCGATGGGCTGGGACGCCTTCGGCATGCCGGCCGAGAACGCGGCCATGGCGCAGAAGGTCCACCCCAAGGCCTGGACCTACGACAACATCGCCGCGATGAAGAAGCAGCTGCAGTCCATGGAGCTGTCGCTCGACTGGGCGCGCGAGGTCGCGACCTGCGACCCGGCTTATTACAAGCACCAGCAGAAGATGTTTCTCGACTTCCGACACCTTGGAATGCCGTATACTTAGGGTTGCACCCATCTGGAGTCCATGTAACCATCG
>CAZUDR010000501.1:0-2740 GCA_964618715.1 uncultured Undibacter sp.
TGAACCCCTCGGACACTTCCGAAAACAGCATGGATTCCTTGGCCGCCCTGCCCGCGCCGGTCATTCCCGACTTGGCGTCGATGACGATTTCGTTGAGGTCGATCGCCTTGGCCTTGATCAGCGGCACCAGCGGAAGCTGCGCGCAGGTCGTATAGCAGCCCGGATTGGCAACGAGTCGGGCCTTCCTGATCGCGCGCCGGTGGATTTCGCTCAACCCGTACACCGCTTCGCCCTGGAGCTCCGGCGCATGATGCTCGTGGCCGTACCACTTCGCATAGGCCGCGGTGTCCGCGAGGCGGAAGTCCGCGGAGAGATCGATCACCTTGGTCGCGGGCGCCCGCGCAAGTACCTCCTTGATCACCTTCTGCGTCGTCGCATGCGGCAGCGCGCAGAAGGTGACGTCGAGCCCGAGCGCCGCCCAATCGACACCATCCAGCGAGGCGAGCGTCGGCAGGTTGAACGGCGAGAACTGCGGAAACACGGAGCGCATCTCCTGCCCCGCACGCCGATCCGCGGTCAGCAGCGCGATCTCCGCCCGCGGATGGCGCAGCAGCATGCGCACCAGTTCCGAACCGGTGTAACCGGAGGCGCCGAGGACGCCGATTTTCGCTTTTTGGGCCATGGCTCGATCCTCATCCAGAGT
Organism: uncultured Undibacter sp.; assembly: GCA_964618715.1. Classification (GTDB taxonomy): domain Bacteria; phylum Pseudomonadota; class Alphaproteobacteria; order Rhizobiales; family Xanthobacteraceae; genus Pseudolabrys. The sequence goes on from CAZUDR010000501.1 coordinate 644, forward strand.
CTTAACGGACTACCGGAAGCAGGCCAATCGCGGAAGTTTCTGGGAAAACGTGCCGCGGGCCTCATCCGGCGGCACGGGTGACGGCTAATGCCTGGCCCGTACCAGAGTGGCACGGCGGCGGCGGAACTGCGCTGTCACGGTCATGATCATGGGCGCGCGCTATAGGCTGCCCGCCCCGGTCCGTCAAGCAACGGCGGTCGCGTCGGCAGCAGCGCAAGAAGAAGGCCGCCGGTCCCGGCGGCCTTCCTGCGTTAATTGCGACTTTTGCTCAGAGCGTCGGCGTCCAGAGGACCGGCACCAGCTCGTAGTTTTCGCCGCGCTTCTCCACATAACCGAGCGAGGGGAACGGAAAGTGGAAGCCGGCGATCAGCGTCTTTTCGGCCGCCGCCATGTCGTAGAACTTGCGCCGGGTCTCCTCCGCCTTGTCGCCGTCCATGTCGTAGACGACCTGCCACCCGGGATGGCGCACGAACAGGAACGGATTGTTGGTCACGTCCGATTGGACCAGCAGCTTGCCGTTGCCGGACGAAATCACAAACGACGTGTGTCCGGGAGTGTGACCCACGGTGGGGATCGCGGTGATGCCGGGCGCCACTTCCTTGTTCCACTCGTACTTGGTGATCTGCTTGTCCACCACGCCCATCACGCGGCGGTTGTTCTTGAAGGCGCCGAGCAGGCCGCCCTGCGCCTTGCTCATGTTTCCGTCGTCCATCCAGAACGCCGATTCTGGCGCCGGAACCTTGATCTCGGCGTTCGGGAACGCCGACTTGCCGTCGGCGGTCACCAGGCCGTTCACGTGGTCGGGGTGGAAATGCGAGATGATAACGGTGTCGACCTTGCCCGGATCGTAACCGGCGGCCTTGAAGTTGGTGTGGAACTGGCCGCGACCGCCCTTGCTCTGTTCATAGGCTTGCGGCCCGTAGCCGGTGTCGATGACCACGAGTTTGGACCCTGCGTTCACCACCAACGGATTGAACAGCACGGTCATCGTGTTCTGCGGCAGATAGGCCGCGGCCAGCGCCTTGTTGATCTCGTCCATGCTGGCGTTCTTGATGAAGCCTTCCTTCATCGGGAACTGGGCGATGCCGTCGGTGACCTGCGTGCACTCGAGATCGCCGACCTTGTAGCGATAGAACCCGGCATTCTGCATGCCGCCGGCCGACCCGGCGGCGAAAGCCTCCCCGCCCGGGAGCGTCGGAAGCGCCGCGGCGGCGCCGGCCGCGGCAGCGGTGGCAAACAGATGGCGGCGTGTCAGTTGCGTCATGGTGTCCCTCCCTCTTTTCATCGTCTTGTTGCGCGGCACGCATACCGACCCGGATTTCGGCGCGCGCAGCGCACGCACCCGGCGATCATGTGCGCACCGGTAAACCCTGAAATTGCTCGATTATTCCGCGACCGGAGTGTCTCCCTCCCTGCGCCCGTCGGGCGGCAGCGAACCTGTCCGCTCAATGTCCAATCATCATGCGCCAAAACGGCCGGGGCAAGCGGGGTGGCGACCGCTCAAAAGGATTTGACTGGAGGGCAGCTTTGCCGTGTCCGGCCGAAGCAGGGCCATCGCAGCAGCCTGACGACGCGTGAAATCACGCCGCCTCTGGCGAGCAGCCATGCCGTGGCAACCGGCCTAGTCCGGCAACTCCGGATCCTGCCTGGGAAGCAGATGCTGTGCTGCAGACAACGCCATGATGAGCAAAGGCACCGCCACGAAGGCACCGACCGGTCCCCACAGCCAGGTCCAGAAAACCAGGGAGAGGAAGACGGTGAGCGGATTGAGGGTGAACCAGCGGCCGAGGACGCTGGGGGTGATGAACTGCCCTTCCGCAATGTTGACGGCCAGGTACATCATCGGCGGGAGCAGCGCGTGTGTCAGCGTTGGAAATGTGACCAGGCCGACAAGGAACATGGACAGCTCCATGAGCAGCGCGCCGAGATACGGAATAAAATTGAGCACGAAGCCGAGCACACCCCACGCGATCGGATCGGGCAATCCAACCGCCCAGGCAATCAGAGCGGCTGCAATGCCGACAAACACATTGATGACGGCGACCATGCTGAGATAGCCGGTCAGATTGCGCTCGACGTCGTTCATGGTCCTGAGGG
>CAZUDR010000502.1:0-2737 GCA_964618715.1 uncultured Undibacter sp.
CGCCCCCGCGGGCGCCTGTTTCCGCATTGCTTGTCGATATATGTAGCGCAGATGCGCCCGCCACCCCAAGGGAAAACCTCGTAAATTGCGTGGATTCAGATGGTTTTCGGCGAATAGAACGTCCCCTCCACCTCGAAAATGTCGTCCTGGTTGAGCCGCGACACTTCGACGATGGTGCGCGGGGGATAGGGTCCGCCGTCCCAGAATTCCTCCTGAATCTTGTTCACCAGCGGGCGCAGGCGCGCCATGTCGGTGACGTAGACGACGATGCGCACACAGTCGGCCAGCGTGGCACCTTCGGAGGCGGCAATCAGCTTCATGTTCGCAAAAGCCTGGCGGATGCGCGCTTCGTCAGGATTGACGAGCGCATTGGTCGCCGGGTCGATCCCCCGCATGCCGGCAACGAAGACGAAATCGCCGGCGCGCGTCCCGAGGCTCCAGGTACCGGTCGGGGTGATGGCCCCATCGGGGCCGAGGATACGAACGCCGCGTTCTGCCACGGCAGCCTAGTCCGGCGTGCCCGTTTGCAGCGCCAGTGCGTGCAGCACGCCGCCCATCTGCCCCTGCAGCGCGTCATAGACGAGCTTGTGCTGCTGCACCCGCGACTTGCCCTTGAACGAGGCGGAGATGACCGTCGCCGCATAGTGGTCCCCGTCGCCGGCGAGGTCGCGGATCGTCACCTGCGCATCGGGGATGCTCGCCTTGATCAGCCGCTCAATCTCGCCGGCGTCCATGGGCATGTCTGTCGGTCTCCAATCGGTGGCGCGCGCCGGGCGGCGCGCGGGCTCCTGACTTCAGCCCAACCCCGCAATGCATCTAGCAGAATTGCCGGTGCTCGGGAACGGTCGCGCATCCGTGACATGTGGATGCCTCGTGACCGGATACCCCGGGCAGCGGGGTGGAACCGGCACCCGCCACGCCGCAGGCCGCCAGGTGCGGTGCGGACCGCCGATGTCCTGACCGCGGTTGTCACCCTTGTTGTCGCCGGCGCGCATGCGCGAGACCAAAAGGCCACTCTCCAGGATCGGCGTCGAATCCGTGCCGCTGAAGACATCAACCGGGTCCATCCGAAGGTAAACGCGCCGCTCCGGCGGCGTGCGCTGCATTAACGTTGTCATTCGGTTTTTGCTCGCGCCGACCGATTGAGCGCTACCATCGTCCCGACGATACACCGTTAACGAATGCCCTGCGCCTCTGTCGGGTGGGAGTTCAAGATGACGTGGACGATGGACAAACATTGGCAAGGTCTGACGGCGGTCGCCGGCGCGCATATGCTGGCCGCGCTGATCGTCACCGCGCCGGCGCTGGTGCTGCTGCCGGACAGCGCGGCAGCGCAGGCAACACCCGCGCAACAGAATGCCGTTCGCCACTATTGCCGCGCGGACTTCGCGTCGAAATGTCCCGGTGTGCGAGCCGGTGAAGCGCTCATCTGCCTGGAAGCGAACCTCGACGACCTGTCGCGCAACTGCAAGAAAGCCGTGCTGACCGCGTTGGGAGTCGACTCCGAACTTGAACCGGTCGCCGACGCCGCGCCGACTCCCGAGCCGCGCGCCCCGTCGCAGACGGCGCCGATTGTCTCGACGAAGCCGCCGGGCCTCAACGCGGACGCGCAGCGCGCGAAACGGCGAACCCCGCCGGTCGCTGCGACCGACAAGGCGGCAGACGAACCGCCGCCGCCCAAGTTCGCGACACCACGGGGAGGCCGCACGACACATGAAGCCGACGCGGCGCCCGACCCGCTGCGGCCGGACTCGGCATCGGCCGACACGGCACCTCCCGAGCGGGCAGCGACATCGCCCTCCGAGCGGGCCGATACCGTTCCGCCCGAGGAAGTCGACAAGCTGCTGTCCGAGCGCACCGCCACGCTGCCGCCCGAAGAGGCTGTCGAGCCTGAGCCACGGTCTGCGGCGCCGGCGCGTCGCACGACTTCGGCGCCCCCGCGCGTCACCGACCCGCTTGTGCGGGCCTGCTGGAACGAGCTTGTTCAAAACTGCCGCGGCATGCGCCCCGGTGGCGGACGCGAACTCGCCTGCCTCACGCGGCATTCGCGCTCGCTGTCGCCGCGCTGCTGGGACGCCTACCGCACCGCCTGGTCGCGCAGACGCTAGGCGCCGCCGGCCATGTAGGCCGGCAGCCAGCCTTCGAAGCAGTCGCGCAACCTGGCCACCGCCAGAGGGCGTTCGCCGGCGAGGGTCAGCGCATCGCCACCCGTAATGCCGAGCCGCCTGGCTGCAATGCCGGCGGCTTGCGCACGGGCGATCAGCGCATCGGTGCCGGCGGCCGGAACGGTCGCGACGTACCGGGCCTGATCCTCGCCAAACCAGAATGCCTCAACCGGTGACGGCGCCTCGACGAGCGTGGCGCCGATCCCCGAGGTGATTGCCATTTCCGCCACCGCCACCAGCGCTCCGCCGTCGGACACGTCGTGCACCGCGCTGACCAGCCCCTCCCCGATCAGCGCGCGGACAAACTCGCCGTTGCGCCTTTCGGCGGCAAGGTCGACCGGCGGCGGGGCCCCCTCCTCGCGCCCGCAAACCTCGCGCAGATAGATCGACTGGCCGAGCCAGCCGGGATCGCCGCCAATGAGCAGGATCGCCTCACCCTCGCGCTTGAAGGCGAGCGACATTGATCGGGCGAAATCATCGAGCACACCGACGCCGCCGATCGACGGCGTTGGCAGGATCGCCCGCCCGTTGGTCTCGTTGTAGAGCGAGACATTGCCGGACACGACCGGGAA
>CAZUDR010000503.1:0-2712 GCA_964618715.1 uncultured Undibacter sp.
GCCGCGCCCCGATCACTGGTCGGGTTTCCGGATCGCGCCCGAGCATATCGAGTTCTGGCGCGAGGGCAGGTTCCGGCTGCATGAGCGCATCGTCTATCACCGCACCGAGACCGGCTGGGACACCGAGCGGCTATTCCCGTGACCGTGCGTGCGTGGGCCGGGCGAGGGCGGGCTTGACGACGGCTCACCAGCCCCGATCCGCCGCGCTCGACATCGCCCGCGGCCTCGCCATCGCGATGATGGTGGTCTACCACGCGGCCTGGGACGCCGATTTCTTCGGGCTAGCGCCGCGCGGCTTCTTCGCCGGCTGGGGCTGGGACTGGTTCCGCTACGCGATCCTGAGCTCGTTTCTGCTGCTCGTCGGCGTGGGCCTGGTGCTCGCCCACGGCGAGGGGTTTCGCGCACGGCGCTTCTGGCGGCGCCTCGTCCCGATCGCGGTCTGCGCGGGGCTGATCACGCTCGCGAGCGCGCTCGCCTTTCCCCGGCACATGATCGTCTTCGGCGTGCTTCACTGCATCGCGGTGTCGAGCCTGCTCGGCCTGGCGTTTCTGCGGCTGCCTTGGCTCATCACCGGTTTGGCCGGCGTGGCCGTGATCGCCGCCGGCGCGCTCAGCTTTGCGGCGTTCGACACGCCCTTTGTCGGCTGGATCGGCTTCCGTGAAACGCCGCCGGCCTCGCGCGATTTCGTGCCGCTGGTGCCGTGGTTCGGGGTGGTGCTTCTCGGCATGGCGCTGGCGCGCCTGCGCCGCCTGCTGCCGGCGACGGACACCGCGGGCAAGCCCGGCGCGCGTGCAGGCCGCGGCCTTGCCTTCGCCGGGCGGCACAGCCTGCTCGTCTATATGGCGCACCAGCCGGTGCTTTTCCTGGCGATGGCGGGCATCGCCGCGCTCACCCTGCCGCAGGGCACGGCATCGTGGACCGGCAACGCGGTGTACTCCGCCGCTTATGCCCGCAGCTTCACGGCGGCCTGCCGGCGGAGCTGTCAGCGCGGAGGGCTTTCCGCGAGCGCCTGCGCTGCTTATTGTCAGTGCATGCTGAACCAAGTCCGGCGCGCGCTTCCAAGCGCCGATCTCGACCCGCGAACGATCTCGCCCGAAAACCGCGCGCGATTGCGGGCGCTCGGCCGGCAATGTCTGGCAGGGAGTAATCGGCAATGAGCGAGCCGGCCGCCATGGACCGCGACGGGGCGGGCCGCCTGATGAAATCGGCGACCTACGCGTCGGTTTCGGTCGCCGTGATCCTGATCGTGGCCAAGCTCGGCGCCTGGATCGTCACCGATTCGGTGGCAGTGCTGTCGACGCTCATCGACTCGCTGCTCGACGCGGTCGCCTCGATGATCACGCTCTTCGCCGTGCATCACGCGCTGGTGCCGGCCGACCGCGAGCACCGCTTCGGCCACGGCAAGGCGGAAGCCTTGGCGGCGCTCGGCCAGGCGGCCTTCATCACCGGCTCGGCCTGCCTGCTGGTCGTCGAGGCGGTGCGGCGCTTCTTCCAGCCGCACGAGGTGACGCGCGAGCTCGTCGGCATCGCGGTGATGGTGCTGTCGATCGTGCTGACCCTGGTGCTGGTGCAATACCAGCGCTACGTCGTCCGCAAGACGGCGTCGGTCGCGATCGGCGCGGATTCGCTGCACTATGTGGGCGATCTCCTGGTCAATGGCGCGGTCATCGCCGCGCTTGCAGCGACGGCCTGGCTCGGCTGGCAATGGGTCGACCCGGTGCTGGCGCTCTGTGTCGCCGGCTACATCCTGATCTCGGCCTGGCGCATCGCGCGCAGCTCGCTCGACATGCTGATGGACCGCGAACTGCCGGACGAGGACCGCAAGCGCATCCGCGAGATCGTGCTGGCGCATCCCGAGGTGCACGCGTTTCATGATCTCCGCTCGCGCCGCTCGGGCACCGACACCTTCATCCAGCTTCACATCGAGCTCGACGGCGAGCTGACCGTCGAGCAGGCGCACGACATCTCCGATGCCGTGGAGGAGGAGATCCGCGCGGCCTTTCCGAACGCCGAGGTCATCATCCACCAGGACCCGGTCGGCCTCGAAGAGGACCACGCCAAGGTCGCCTACCGCGCCTGAGCGTTTGTGCGACAGATGGGCGATAGTCGTTCGCCTGTCCCACCTGTCTCAGGGACAGTGTCCCAAAACCGTCTCATCTGTCCCAACTGTCTCACCTGTCTCGGTCCTAGAACCGGTCGAGGGTGAGACCGTCTGGATCGAGCCCAAAGTCGTATGGGGGCGCCCGCCCGGCGACGAGATCGGCGACCAATCGGCCGCTCGCGCAAGCCTGGGTCCAACCGAGGGTGCCGTGCCCGGTGTCGAGCCAGAGGTTGCGGTACTTGGTCGGGCCCAGAATCGGAACATTGTCGGGCGTCGCCGGCCGCAGACCGGCCCACGGCTCCGCCGCGCCGTAGTCGGCGGCGGCCGGCAGCAGCGTTCGGGCGGTCTCCTCCATCAGTGCGAGACGCTTTTCGTTGAGGACGCTATCGAAGCCCGCGAACTCGGCGGTGCTGACGATGCGCAGGCGGTCGCCCAGCGGCGCAAGGACGACACGGCTCGCATTGTCGGTGATGCCACGGCGGGGCGTGGCGGTCGGGTCGGCGATCGGCGCGGTCAGCGCATAGCCTTTAACCGGGATCACCGGCAGGCGGAGGCCAAGCGGTCGCGCGAGGCGCGCGCTCCACGGGCCGGCCGCCAGCATGAAAGCATCG
>CAZUDR010000504.1:0-2700 GCA_964618715.1 uncultured Undibacter sp.
CCGACGCTCTACGACGCCCATCACGAGATCTGGCCGGTGGCGGAAGCCGGTTCCGATGCGCGGCGTATCCGCGCAGACGTGGTCGGGCCGGTCTGCGAGAGCGGCGACTTCCTTGCGCTGGACCGGGACCTGCCCCAACCGGAAAAGCAGGCCCTGTTGGCGGTCATGTCGTCGGGGGCCTATGGGGCCGTGCAGGCAGGCACTTACAACACCCGTCCACTGGTGCCGGAGGTGCTGGTCAGTGGCGCGGAATGGGCGCTTGTCCGCCCTCGCCTCGAAGCGGATCAGATCATCGCCTTCGATCGCCTGCCGTCCTGGCTTTGATATCGGCGTTTCTCCGGGGCGCCGGCCGGCAAATCCGCCGTGAAACCGCCCGAATCCATGCGCCTGATTGCATGCCGGCCGGGCTGTGGGCGCATATATGGCCGCATGGTTCGGGATATAACCGCGTGCTAGCGTGTTATATGAGGAGATTCCCCCGAGCCGGGCGACGGAGCGGTTTTTGGACGGTTTGAACGATCGCACCTCCGACCGTGAGGCGCCCGTGCGGGCTTTGCTGGCGCGGGCGTTGCAACGCGCGCGCGGCAGTCTGTTGTGGGAACGGCTGTGGCCCGCGATGGCATCGCTTGCCACTGCGTTGGGGCTGTTTCTCGCCTTTTCGTGGGCCGGGCTTTGGACGGCGCTGCCGCCGATCGGACGCGCCATCGGACTTGGCGTCTTTGCACTGCTGACCCTTGTTGCCATGGTCCCGCTGTTCCGGCTGCGGGTTCCCAGCGTGCATGACGGATTGCGTCGGCTTGACCGCGGCAGCGGTCAGCCGCACCGGCCGGCCACCGCGATTTCCGATCACATCGCCGCCAACAGCCACGATCCGGTCGCCCAGGCGCTCTGGCAGGCGCACGTTGAACGGGCACTGATGTCGGCGCGCAGGTTCAAGGCAGGCTGGCCCTCGCCGCGGCTCGCCGTGCGCGATCCGATGGCATTGCGCGCTCTGGTCATGCTGCTGGTGGTCGCGACTTTCTTTGCCGCCGAAGGTGAGCGCGGCAAGAGGATCGCCGCCGCGTTCGACTGGCAGGGCGTGGTTCCGCCGGCCAATTTCCGCATCGATGCCTGGGTCACACCGCCGGTCTACACCGGCCGCCCGCCGGTCATGCTGCCCGGCCTGCGGCCGGGAGAAGTCGCGCAAGCGGGCGATATGGTGGCGGTACCGGTCGGCAGCCAGCTCGTCGTCCGCGCGACCGGCGATGTCAAATTCGACGTCGCGCGTGAAGGCGGGCTGGAGGACGCTACCAACGAAACGCCCGATGCGCCCCTGCCCAAGGGCACCGAGGAGCGCCGGTTTGTGATCAGGGGTGACGGCTCCGCCACCTTGCGCGGCTCCGGCACCAGCCTGGCGTGGAAATTCACGGCCATTCCGGACCGTGCGCCGACCATCGCCCTGGTCAAGGATCCGGAGCGGCAGGCGCGAGGTGCGGTGCGGATCGATTACAAGGTTGACGATGACTATGGCGTCGTCGAAGCGCAGGCGAAGTTCACGCTCAAGGATGAGGCCGGATCGGAAGAGCCGAGGAACAAGCCCAGGCATCCGCTGTTTTCCGCCCCCGATTTCCGGCTGACATTGCCGCAGGCGCGCACCCGCGCGGGCGCGGCACAGACGACGCATGATCTGACCTCGCATCCGTGGGCCGGCGCCAGGGCCACGCTGACACTGATTGCGCGCGACGAGGCCGGCAATGAAGGCCACAGCGAGCCGCATGAGTTCCAGCTTCCGCAGCGGATCTTCGTCAAGCCGATCGCGCGCGCGCTGATCGAGCAGCGTCGCGTTCTGGCGCTCGACGCAAATACCAGGCCGGTTGTGCTGACGGCGCTCGACGCGCTCACCATCGCGCCGGAGAAGTTCAAGATCGATCCCAGCATCTATCTCGGACTGCGCTCGATCTATTTCGAACTGAACCGTGCCGAGAGTGATGACCAGTTGCGCGAGGTCGTGGCCCGGCTTTGGGACATGGCGACGCGCATCGAGGACGGGAATGTCAGTCAGGCAGAGCAGGCGCTGCGCCAGGCGCAGGAAGCGTTGCGCGAGGCGCTTGAACGGGGAGCCAGCGACGAAGAACTGAAGAAGCTGATGGAAAACCTGCGCGCCGCCATGGACAAGTTCCTGCAGGCGCTGGCTGAGCAAATGCGCAAGAGTCCGGAGCAACTCGCGCGTCCGCTCGACCCCGACAGTATGCGTTCGCTGCGGCAGCAGGATCTCCAGAGCATGCTCGACCGGCTGGAGAATCTGGCGCGCTCCGGCAACCGCGAGGCGGCACAGCGGTTGCTCGACCAGCTCCAGTCGATGCTTGAAAATCTGCAGATGGCGCGGCCGGGACAGATGGACGAGGGCGAAGACGACATGATGTCTGCGCTCGACGAACTCGGCGACATGATCCGCAAGCAGCAGCAGTTGCGTGACAAGACCTTCAAGGAAGGTCAGGACATGCGGCGTGATCGTCAGCGCGGCCAGGGCAATGATCAGTTCGGTGATCTGCGCCAGGATCAAAAAGCCCTTCGCGAGAGACTGAAGCAACTTCTGGAACAATTGCAGAAGCACGGGTTCGGCCAGCAGCAGGGCCAGCAGGGCCAGCAGGGCCAGCAGGGTCAGCAGGGTCAGCAGGGCCAGCAGGGCCAGCAGGGCCAGCAGGGCCAGATGGGCCAGCT
>CAZUDR010000505.1:0-2695 GCA_964618715.1 uncultured Undibacter sp.
CTCGACATAGGTCGCGTCGGCGAGATCGGGATCGGTCATGATCGTCGCCGGATTCGAGTTGACCAGGACGATCCGGTAGCCCTCTTCCTTCAGTGCCTTGCACGCCTGCGTGCCGGAATAGTCGAATTCGCAGGCCTGGCCGATGACGATCGGGCCGGCGCCGATGATCATGATCGATTGGATGTCGGTGCGTTTGGGCATCGGGTCACTGGAAAATCGGCACAAAAAAAGGGCGCGCCGGCCGCGCGTCCTTTTGCCCCGGGCGGGGATTGGGCCCCGCGCGAGGGCTGCTTAGACCAGATTCGACGGCCAGGGAAGGGGACCGCCGGACAGGTGCCGCAGGCGTCGGTGCAACTGTGGCGAAACCATGCGCGCCGCACGCCGTTATCGTTGCATGCGCCTCGCCAGCCGCGTGCTCACCGCCGCCAAACACGGGAATAGGAGTGCCTGGATCGCGGGTCTGGCGCTGGCCGGCACCTGGACGCTGGCGCAGGTGCTCGAGCGCCGCGACCGCGGGCCGGAACAGGCAGATGCGTCGCCGGCCGCCCCGTACCGGCTCGGCCGGGCGGGCTGGAAGCGCGTTCTCTACGGGACCTACGAAGAGATCATCGACGATCGCCTGCTCGCGCTCGCGGCCGGCGTCGTGTTCTACGGGCTGCTGGCGCTGTTTCCGGCGATCACCGCGCTGGTGTCGAGCTACGCGCTCTTCACCAATGCGTCCACCATCACCGACCAGCTGGCGATGCTGCAGACACTGATGCCGGCGAGCGCCTACGGCATCGTCGAGGAGCAGGTCAATCGCATCGTCTCGCGCGCCACCGGCAACCTGAGTTTCACGTTTCTCTTCGGTCTTGGCCTCGCCGTGTGGAGTGCCAATGCCGGCGTCAAGGCGATCATCGACGCGCTCAATGTCATCTACGGCGTCAAGGAACGGCGCAGCTTCATCAGGCTCAACCTTGTCTCGCTCGCCTTCACGGTCGGCGCCATCGGCGGGATGCTGCTGGCGATCGCCGCCATCGTCGTGCTGCCGATTGTGCTGTCCTATTTGCCGCTCGGCGGCTATGGGAGCGCAATCGTGGCCTGGTCGCGGTGGCCTGCGCTGCTCGCGCTGGTGATCCTCGGCCTCGGTCTGCTCTATCGCTTCGGCCCCAACCGCGACAATCCGCGCTGGCAGCTGATCAGCCCCGGCACGGTGTTTGCGGCGATCGCGTGGCTCGCCGGCTCCGCCGCGTTGTCATTCTATCTCGGCAATTTCGCCAACTACGACGCGACCTACGGCTCGCTCGGCGCCGCGATCGGTCTGATGATGTGGCTGTGGATGACGGCCATCGTGGTGCTGATCGGCGCGGAACTGAATTCGGAGATCGATGTCGCGAAGGACGAGCGGGAGCGCGCCCGCAAGGTGCGCCGGGACACCGGCATCGGCGGCAGCAAGCATGCCGGCTGACCTCAAGGGCGCGTGTTCGCGTTAAGGGCGGATTAACCGCGACGGCGCGGCAGGGGTGTCGCGGGGCTGCCTTACACCTTGCGTCAATCACCGCGAACTAGGGCTGAATATGGCCCGGTGGCGGAGTGGCGACGCAGAAGCTGTGCATAGTCTTCCAAGCCTGGTTCGATTCCAGGCCGGGCCTCCACCATCCGCTGCGGCGAAAGCCCGCGCGGCACACCTGCGAATGAACTGCAGGGTGAGGATAACGGGCCGTCGCGCAGGTGAGGGCGTGCAGGACTCAGTTCACCCGCGCCAGAGATTGGGCAGCGGGCCGCCGACACCCGATACCGGATCGCTATCCGGCGCCGGCACGGCGGGAATGGTCGTCAGGGCCTCGTCGTGTTCGGCCCTGCTGCCTCGGCAGAGGTTGTAGGTGCCCTGCGGCGGATAGGCGCCGATCACCGACAGATCGGCGGTGCTCCACACGTTCTGATGCCCGGTGCCGGCGGGCAGCACCACCACGTCACCGCCCGACAGGTCGATTTCCTCGCCGTGCGTGCCGCCGAAGCGCACCCGCGCGCGGCCGCGCGCGATGCCCAGCACCTCGTGGATCATGGAATGGTAATGCGTGTACGGATAGATGCCGTTGCGCCACATGCTGTAGCCCCAGCCGTTGCCGCGGAAGGTGCGCTCGATCAGGCTCTCCGGATCGCTCACGCCGAGAATGTCGATGGCCGCCTTGTAGACGAGCAGGGGCAGCACCGGATTGTTCGGCACCCAGCCGTCGTCCTGGAACAGAAACAATTCAGGTTCGGGTGTGCCGCCGGTCGGTCTCGCTTTGCGTGCTGGCTTCGTCGTCATTCCGTGAACCTGCCGTCGCATGGTCTGGCTGGCCGGGGGACCTCCGCCCTGGCGAGCCTGTTTTATCCTCGAAAATGCTACTTTTTCCTCGCCTTCCCCATCATATCGACGAAACGGGTAAAGAGATAATGACTGTCGCGCGGCCCGGGCGAGGCCTCCGGGTGATATTGCACTGAAAACACGGGCTTATCGCTGAGCGCGATGCCGCAATTGGAGCCGTCGAACAGCGAGATATGCGTCTGCTGCACGTTCTGCGGCAGCGTGTCCTTGTCGAGCGCGAAGCCGTGGTTCATCGAGGTGATCTCGACCTTGCCGGTGGTGAGATCCTTGACCGGATGATTGGCGCCGTGATGGCCCTGATGCATCTTCACCGTCCTGCCGCCGAGCGCGATGCCGAGCATCTGG
>CAZUDR010000506.1:0-2682 GCA_964618715.1 uncultured Undibacter sp.
CGTGCAGGTTGACCGCGCCCAGCCGCTCGCGCTCGCGGCGCAGCCGCTCGAGCTTTTCCTCGACATCGGACAGTTCGGGCAGGGCGTCGCCGGGCTTGATCTCGGCCAGTTCCGCCACCGCCGCGGGTTCGATCTCGAGCATGTCGTGGATTTCGCGACCAATGTCGGTGCGGCGGCGCCTGGCGCCCTCGAAACGCTCCTCGGCGCGGGCAAGGTCCTCGCGCGCGGCGCTGGCGGCTTCCAGCGCGGCGCGGGCATCCCGGTCGGCCTCGGCCAGCGCGTTTTCCGCCTCCTGCAGGCGGTCGGCGCAGGCGCGCCGGTCGGCCTCCGCGGCCTGAACCTGGCCGAGCAGGGACTGCCGCTGCGCCGAGAACTGCTGCGGCGCGTTCTGCAGGTCGTCACGGTCGCGTTCGGCTTCGCCGGTCCGGTTCTCCAGCGTGGCGATCTGTGAATGGGCGCCGTCGCGGCGCTCGTTCCAGCCGGTCTTGTCGCCGGCGAGGGTGGCGAGCCGCCGGTCGGCCATTTCCGCCTCGCGCACGATCGCCTGCTGTTCGGCGCGCGCTTCGGCCAGATTGGCCCGTTTGGCCGTGATCTCCTCGCGCACGGCGGCAAGCAGGCTTTCCAGATCGGCTGCCGGCGGGAGTTCGCCCAGCGCGCGCTCGGACTCGGCCCTGGCGCCCTGCGCCTCGTTACGACTGGCGGTCAGCCGCGCCCGCGCCTCGGTGAGGGCGGAGAAGCGGGCGGCGTGGCGGTTGCGTTCGCGCTCGGCCTCGGCATGGCGGTCGCGCGCGGCCTGCGTGTCGCGCTGGCGCTCGCGCGCGGCAGTGCGGGAGGCGCTTTCCGCGCCGGCCGCGGCCAGCAGGGCGGCCTCGGCCGCCTCGACCACGGCGCGGGCGTTGTCGACCTCGGCGCGCGCGGCCTGCAATTCGACGTCGATCTCGACAAAGCGCGCGCGCTCGGCCAGCCGGCGCGCGGCGCCGGTCGGCGCGTGGGCCGCGGCGGCAAAGCCGTCCCAGCGCCACAGGTCGCCTTCGGGCGAGACCAGCCGCTGGCCGGGCCTGAGGGCCGCGGCGAGGCGGTTACCGGTGTCGCGGTCGACCACGCCAATCTGGGCGAGGCGGCGGGCAAGCTCGGGCGGCGCCTGCACTTTTGCCGACAGCGGCTTGACGCCGGCGGGCAGGGTGGGGTCGTCGGGGCCGACGGCCGAGCCTGTCCAGCGCATCGGCGCCCCCGGATCGATCGGCGCGTCGAGGTCGTCGCCGAGGGCGGCGCCGAGCGCCTTCTCGTAGCCCTTCTCGACGTCGATCTCGTCCATCACCGGCGGCCACAGGTTCTTGGTCTCGACCGCCAGCACCTTCGACAGCGTCTTGGCCTCGGTCTCCAGCCGCTGCACCTTGCGTTCGGCTTCGGCCAGCGGCTTGCGCGCGGCCTCCAGTTCCTGCCGGGCGGCGGCGTGGGCGGCCTCGGCGTCGACGGTCGCCGTTTCGGCAGCGGCGACCGCCGCCTGCATTTCGTTGATGGCATCGGCGAGCGTCGCGAGGTCGGGGCCCTGCGCGCCCTGCAGCTCGGTCAGCTCGCGCTCGATCTCGGCAATCTCGCTGCCGAGGCGGTCGGCGCGCTGCGCGTGGTCGCGCGCGGCATTTTCCAGGTGGTTGCGATGCGCGGTGAGATCGGCAAGCCTGGCGGTCAGCTCGGAGAAGGTCTTCTCGACAGCACTCAGTTCGCCGTCGGCTTCCGCCACCCTGGCATCGACGCCGCTGCGGCGGCCCGCACTTTCGGCCGCTTCGCGGCGGATCGTCTCTTCCTCCTGGGCAAGGCGGGCGATCGCGGCATCCGCATCGGCGGCGAGCTTCTGCTCGCGCTCACGGTCGGCCGCAAACTGCACCAGCCGCAGGTCGAGTTCGGCGAGGCGGTCCTTGGCGCGCTGCTCCTCGCGGTCGAGGTCGGCCATCGCGGTGTTGAGCCGGTGCAGCGCGGCGCCGGCGCGCGCTTCGGCCTCGCGCAGTTCAGGCAGCGCGGCCGACGCGTTGGTCTGGCGCCTGGAGGCTTCAGCCTGCGCGCCGGTGCGGCTTGCGACTTCACGCTCTGCCACCTGCTTGGCGTG
The DNA here is from genome assembly GCA_964618715.1 of uncultured Undibacter sp. Classification (GTDB taxonomy): domain Bacteria; phylum Pseudomonadota; class Alphaproteobacteria; order Rhizobiales; family Xanthobacteraceae; genus Pseudolabrys. The sequence goes on from CAZUDR010000506.1 coordinate 2,105, forward strand.
TTCAGCGTCCGCGACCTCGGTGTTCGCAGCGGCCCAGCGCAGATGATAAAGGGTCGCCTCCGCCTTGCGCACCTGCGATGAGACGGTGCGGTAGCGGATCGCTTGGCGCGCCTGCTTTTTCAGCCCGTCCATCTGCGCGGCCAGCTGGCCGATTACGTCCTCGAGCCGGGTCAGATTGGTTTCCGCCGCCTTCAGGCGCAGCTCGGCCTCGTGCCGCCGGGCGTGCAGGCCGGCGACGCCGGCTGCCTCTTCCAGCACGCGGCGGCGTTGTTCGGGCTTGGCCTGGATGATCTCGCCGATGCGGCCCTGGTGCACTAGCGCCGGCGAGCGGGCACCGGTGGAAGCATCGGCAAAGAGAATCTGGACATCGCGGGCACGGACTTCCCGCCCGTTGATGCGGTAGGTGGATCCCGCCTCGCGCTCGATGCGGCGGGCGACGTCGAGTGATTCCTGGTCGTTGAAGGCTGACGGCGCCGTGCGGTCGGTGTTATCGATGAGGATCGCAACTTCGGCGTTGTTGCGTGCCGGCCGGGTGTTGGAGCCGGAGAAGATCACCTCGTCCATCGACGACGCGCGCA
>CAZUDR010000507.1:0-1523 GCA_964618715.1 uncultured Undibacter sp.
TTTCCGCAAGCCAATCGGTTGTTACGATGGCATTAGGGTATTTGTAGGTGTGCTCGGTCATTGTGCATCCTCCTTCGCCGCCAAATTGCTCTGTTGTGTCGCGGCTAGCCTGGCGACCGGTATATTATCGGCATTCTGGCATTGCCGCAGGCCAAAACCGCCGCTATAAAGCGCTCTCTTCCAGACATCGGAAGGTCCCGTCGCAGGCACCCTTGGAGGCTGGTCGGGGCAGGCCGGGCCCGTAGTGGCCCGTTTTTTCGTTGGAGAAAGCCATGGCAGAAAATCAGATCCAGGAGCTCCTGGCCACGGCACGTCCGCGGGTCGGTAAGGGGGCCGCCCGGGCTACGCGTCGTGAGGGCAATGTGCCCGCCGTCATCTACGGGGACAAAAAGGCCCCGGAAAGCATTGCACTGAACCACAATGAACTCGTGCGGCTCATCCGCCGCGGCCACTTCATGGCCAGCGTATTCGACATCAAGGTTGACGGGCGCTCGGTGCGGGCGCTGCCGCGCGACATCCAGTTCGATCCGGTCAAAGATCAGCCGGTGCATGTCGACTTCCAGCGGATCGCAGCCGACGGCCGCATCCGGCTGGCGGTGCCAGTCGAATTGATCAACGAGGACAAGTCGCCCGGCATGCGGCGCGGCGGCGTACTCAATATCGTTCGTCACGAGATCGAGATCTTCTGCCCTGCGGCCAGCATTCCTTCGGGCATCGAGGTCGACCTCACGGGTGCCGACATCGGCTCATCGATCCACATCTCCGCCGTAAAGCTGCCTGAAGGCGTCGAGCCGACGATCACCGACCGCGACTTCACGATCGTCACGATTGCCGGCTCGGCGGCCGCGAAATCGGATGCCGACGAGGACGAAGGTGCAGGTGAAGAAGCTGCCGGCGGACAAGCGGCAGCCGGCGACGAACGCGCGGACGACGAGGACGAAGATTAAGACGGGATGGAATGCCGGGGCGGCGCGTTGCCGTCGCCCTGGGTCCTGACCGGATCACCGCGGCTGCGGTGCGCAAGGCATGCGCGCCGCCGATCCACTGCCCTGCCCGCATGATCGCGCGTTGACGACCACGTCTGCGGCACCGGGAGGCGTCACAGCATGAAACTCTTCGTCGGACTGGGTAACCCCGGCTCAAAACATTCCGGCAACCGACACAACGTCGGCTTCATGGCGGTCGAGCGCATAGCCGCACACCAGAGCCTCGGGCCATGGCGCAAACGGTTCCAGGGTTTGGCCGCCGACGGCGTTCTGAGTGGCGAGAGGGTGCTGTTGCTCAAACCGCAGACGTACTACAACGAGGCCGGTCGCTCGGTCGGCGAGGCGGCGCGCTTCCTCAAGCTCGACGTCGCCGATCTCGTGGTGTTTCACGATGAGATCGATCTGGCGCCGGGCAAGCTCAGGGTCAAGACCGGCGGCGGTCATGCCGGCAACAACGGTCTGCGCTCGATCATTTCACATTTGTCGGCTGACTTCACCCGCGTACGGATCGGTGTCGGCCATCCCGGCGACAAGGAC
>CAZUDR010000507.1:1533-2682 GCA_964618715.1 uncultured Undibacter sp.
TTGCAGGTTACGTGTTGCGCGACTTCCCACGAGCGGATGCAGCGTGGCTCGAGACGATGCTTGACGGTATTGCGGCGGCTGCGCCGCGTCTCGTCGCCGGCGATACGGAACGGTTCCAGACCGACGTCGCCCAGCGCCTCAACGATCTTGCCAAGCAGAACAGAGACGGCGGCGGTGGGGCATCGGGCGACGACGGCGGCAGGCGTCCGCCTTCGCACGGCGGTAGCGGTCGGGCGCAGGCGCCTAACACACGACAGGGAGAGCGGCCGGCGCGAGGGGGCGGCTCCAAACCGAAGAGCGGCCAACCGAGCCAGCAAGCACTGGCGCGAAAGTCCGCGCGGGGGCCGGCGCGCACGAGCAAGCCGTCGCGTGAGGCTGCAACGTCCGAAGCAGAGACTACGCGCGAGGCGGGCGCCGTAGATCAACCCACTGCAACTGCGTTGGCCGATCGGCTGAAGCGCTGGCTCGCGGGGCGCGGCTCGAAAAACTGACCTCGCATTTCACGGTCTCATCATGAGTTGCCCGGGTTCGCATGAACAGTTTGGCCCGTGACAGATTGGAACGGAAGGGTTTCGGGAATGGGGTTTAAGTGCGGGATTGTCGGACTGCCGAATGTCGGCAAGTCCACGCTGTTCAACGCGCTCACGCAAACAGCGGCGGCGGAGGCCGCGAACTACCCGTTCTGCACGATCGAGCCGAACGTCGGTGAGGTTGCTGTGCCCGATCCGCGGCTCGACAAGCTAGCCGGGATTGCGAAGTCGGGCCAGATCCTGCCGACACGGCTGACGTTCGTCGACATCGCCGGGCTGGTGCGCGGCGCTTCGCAAGGAGAAGGCCTCGGCAATCAATTCCTTGCGCACATCCGCGAGGTCGACGCGATCGCCTACGTGCTGCGATGCTTCGAGGATGACGACATCACGCATGTCGAGGGACGCATCGATCCCACTTCCGATGCCGATACGGTCGAGACCGAGTTAATGCTCGCCGACCTCGACAGCCTTGAACGGCGCCGGGCAACGCTCGATAAGCGCGCCAAGGGCAACGACAAGGAGGCGAAGGCTGCGATCGTGCTGATCGATGTGGCGCTGGAGCTTTTGCGGGCAGGCAAGCCGGCGCGGCTGGCCAAGGTCGCGGTCGAGGACAAGAAGG
>CAZUDR010000508.1:0-2680 GCA_964618715.1 uncultured Undibacter sp.
TCAGCGCACGGCTGCTGGTCGGCGCCGACGGCGCGCGTTCGACGATCCGCGAACAGGCCGGCATTCCCAGTCACGGCTGGAACTACGGACAGTCGGCCATCGTGACCACGGTGGCGCACGAGCGCGATCACGAAGGTCGTGCCGACGAACACTTTCTGCCTGCCGGACCGTTCGCCATCCTGCCGCTGACCGGCAAACGTTCGTCCATCGTGTGGACCGAGCGCACGCGCGACGCCGAGCGTATCGTTGCGCTGCCCGACGCCGAGTTTCACGACGAACTGGAGCGGCGGTTCGGTCTGCACCTGGGCGAGATCGACGTCATTGGCCCGCGCCATGCCTTTCCGCTCGGCCTGTTCACCGCACGTTCGTTCATTGCCGAGCGGCTGGCGCTGGTCGGCGATGCCGCGCACATCATTCATCCGATTGCCGGGCAGGGGCTCAACATGGGCCTGCGCGACGTGGCCGCGCTGGCCGAGGCAGTGACCGATGCGGCCCGGCTCGGGCTCGACATCGGTGCGCCGCAGGTGCTCGAGCGCTACCAGCGCTGGCGCCGCTTCGACACCATGACCATGGGCATCGCCACCGACGGGCTGAACCGTCTGTTCTCCAACCGGTCCGACGTGCTGCGGCTGGTGCGCGACGTCGGTCTCGGCGTCGTCGAGCGGATGCCGGCACTGAAGAATGTGTTTATCCGTGAGGCCGCCGGATTCACGGGCGAGGTGCCGAAACTGATGCGCGGCGAAACGCTGTAGGGGGCAGCGCTATTACACGGTCCGCCGGTGATCGTCGGGGCGTGTCCCGGCGATTCCGATCAGGTTGGCACTGCGCCTGCCGAGGCGGGATGGCCGGGAAAGCCCGGCCATGACAACGCAGAAGGTTACATCAACTTAACGGAATGCTGCCGACGTGGCTCTTGAAAGCCTTGCGGCCGGAGATCGCGGCATACCAGCGGTCGAGATTCGGCGTGGCAGGGCGGTCCGGCACGAGCTGCATGTAGCGATAGCACATTACGCCGACCGGAATGTCGCCATAGGAAAATGCGTCCCCCGCCATGAATTTCGTCTTGCCGAGTTGCGCATCCATGATCTGCATTGCGGCGACGGTCTTGTCCTGCCCGGCCTTGATGGCCGCCATGTCGCGCTTGTCTTCCGGCGTGCGGATCAGGCCCCAGAACACCGGCGTAATCGCGGGCCCCAGCACGGACAATTGCCAATCCATCCACTGGCTGGCGAGCGCGCGCTGCCTGGCGTCGCGCGGTTCGAGCACGCCGGACTTGTCGTGCTTGCCGGCCAGGTAGCGCACGACCGAATTGGATTCCCAGAGCAGGAAGCCGTCCTCTTCCTCCAGGGTCGGCACCAGGCCGTTCGGATTCATGGCCAGGTATTTCGGTTCCTTGTTCTTGCCGAACGGTCCGCCGATGTCGATACGTTCGCATTCGAGTCCGAGTTCACCCACCGCCCACATCGCCTTCTGCACATTCGACGAGGTGTTGCGGCCCCACATCTTGATCATGGCAGTTCACTCCTGACAATTACCGCTTCGTCTTGCTCCGTCATGGCCGGGCTTGTGCCGGCCATCCCGATAGGGGACGCACGCGCTTGCTCACCCAAGCGAGATCGCCGGGACGAGCCCGGCGATGTCCAATCATTGCTCGGGCCTGTGCTCACTCCAGCCGCCGGGCTTCCTCCGGCAGCATGATGGGAATGCCGTCGCGGATCGGATAGGCGAGCTTGGCCTTGCGCGAGATCAGCTCCTGATGTGCCGCATCGTATTCCAGCGTGGTCTTGGTCACAGGGCAGACCAGGATCTCCAGCAGCTTGGGATCGACGCTGCCGGGCGGCCGTTCGGGTGGATCGGTGGGCATGCGATGCTCTCCGTAGATCGGCCAATCTATAGCACGGTCATACGGCGGGCACGCGTCTTCTTCCCGCCGGCGCCGGCCTACTGCAGCTGCGGTTCGCCCTCGGTGTTCTTTTTGGCCAGTTCGATTTCGGTGATGGCGACAAGGATCTCGGCGCGTGCCTTCAGATCGGGCGCCTCCAGCAGCGCCTGCTTCTCGGCGGGTCCATAGGGCGACATCATCGACAATGCGTTGACCAGGGCCTCGTTGGGCGCCTTTTCGATGCCCTCCCAGTCGGCATTGAGATTGTTTGCCTCAAGGAAGTCGCGCAACGCGTCCAGCAGCGCCGCGCGGTCGACCGCGTCCTCGCCCCTGCGGGCGACAAAATCGTCGGCGAACGGGGCGTAGGTCACCCGGCACTGCCGGTAGGAGGTGCTGACCTTGAGCTCCTCCTCGATGCGAAAACGGGAAACACCGGTGAGCTCGATGAGGTAGCGGCCGTCGCCGCTCTCGGCCAGCTCGGTAATCCGGCCGACGCAGCCGATCTTGTAGAGCGGCGGCGTCCCGACGTCGTCGGCATGGGCGGCATCCGGCTGGATCATGCCGATCAGCCGGTGGCCGTCGCGCAGCGTGTCGTCGACCATGGCGAGATAGCGCGGCTCGAAGATGTTGAGCGGCATCTGCCCGCGCGGCAGCAGCAGCGCACCCGGCAGCGGAAACACCGGGATAACCTCAGGCAGATCGATCGGTCCGCGATAGTGGGCATTCATCGGCATGGCGCTCTCAACTCCACACCAGCTTTGTGCCGTCGTCCCGGGCCACGAAAGTTGAACGGCCCGG
>CAZUDR010000509.1:0-2665 GCA_964618715.1 uncultured Undibacter sp.
CGGCCGAGTTCGTAAACGAACCTGCCGGGGTGGTGGCGATACTGACGGGCTGCGAGCCCGCGGCGTCTGTTTATGCCAGAAGGCAATTTCAGGACAGGATGGCTTTATGAACGTGAAACACTTTTCGTCCCCCCGGTTGTTGTGACTGTTCACTTGCTCCTTTCGGAAAATTATACCGGCAAGAAAATTGCAGCCGCAAGTAGCACCGGTCCGCTTTCGGCGCGGCACCTGGTAACAGCGGCATAGCGCCGCTTGCATCACGTGAGATCCGACGCGCCGGGACGGGTGGGACATCCGACGTCGTGGCAGTGGCTGGTGGGCAAGGCGGTCGAAGCGCCTGCCCACCCGCGCTTCGCACCGGATGTCTCTGATGCACGCTCACTTCGGCTGGACATAGGGATTGCCGCCTGGCGAGCCCGGCGGCGGGATCACCGGCATGACGCCGCCACCCGGTGCCGGCTTCGCCATCTCCGGGTCGAGATTGGGCGGCGGACAGATGACCCCTTGCGACTCCGCCAGCTGACGGCTCAGCGTGCGATCCTCCGGCTTTTTCAGGTCGAGGCCGCCGCCCTTGCCCACGGTGGCCGGCGCCTCGACGCAGGCCTCCGGGTCCCGCATCTCTTTCCCGGGCGCCAACGGCGATTTCGCCTGCGGCGGCGCCTGCGCAGCGGCAGCTGCCGGTAGCACCAGCAGCGCGGCGATCGCGAATAGTCGGAGATTCCGCTCCATGTGCGTCGCTCCCTCGGTGTTGTCCCAAGGGATAACGGCCAATCGGAAGGGCGGGTTCCCCGTCAGTTCGCGGCGCGCCCCGAACCCTCGGTCAGCCGCTCGAAGCGCACCAGGGAGAAATGGCCGAGGGGCGGCATCGGCCTCCGCTCCAGCAGGCGCACGCCGCCGTGACGCGCGGCCCAGCCGGACAGGCGCGCGAACGGGAATTCGGGCCGCCAGCCGAGTTTGCGCGCCACCGGCGCGAAGCAGCGCTCGAAAACTTGGCGCGGGCCGTGTTCGGCGCCGATGTGATTCACCAGGATGATTTCACCGCCAGGCCTGGTCACGCGCGCGAACTCGTCGAGCGTTTCCTCCGGATGCGGCACGGCCGTGATGACGAATTGCGCCACCACAACGTCGAACGACGCATCGGGCAGCGGCATGCTTTCGGCATCCATCACCGCCAGCAGTTCGACATTGTCGAGCTTGTGCGCCTGCACGCGCTCCACCGCCTTGCGCAGCATCGGCCTGGAAATGTCGCAGCCGACAAGCCGGTTGATACGGCTGTAGTCCGGCAGGGAAATTCCGGTTCCGACACCGACCTCGAGGATGCGCCCGCCCTCCGGTCCGCACGCCTGCTCGGCGGCGGTAATGGATGCGCGGCGGCCTGCGTCGAAGACCTTGCCGAAAACCGTATCGTAAACCGGCGCCCACCGCGCATAGGCGCGCGTGACGCTGCGGGTATCGATGTCGCCCATGCGAAAGGAACGGTCAGCCGCGCATGACGGCAGCCGCGCGGTCTTCGCCTGCCGACACGGACTCGGTGGCCGGCAATGCGCTCTTGATGAAGCCGCCGCCGAGCACGCGCGCCTGGCCCCCGGCGGCGTCATAGAAGACGCAGGCCTGTCCCGGCGACACGCCGTGCTCGCCATCGACGAGCTCGACCTCGTACCCTTCGGCACCGGCGCGGAGCCACGCAGCCTGCGGCGGCCGCGTCGAGCGCACCTTCACAAAGACCTCGCGACGATCGTCGGCGAGCGCCTGTTCGATCGAGCCGTCGCCAATCCAGTTGACGTCGCGCAGCACGATACGGCTCATGCGCAACGCCTCGCGCGGGCCGACAACCACCTCGCGCCTGCCGGCGTCGAGCCGCACCACATAGAGCGGCGAACCGGTGGCGAGCCCGAGACCGCGCCGCTGGCCGACGGTGTAGTGGATAATGCCGGAATGCGTGCCCAGCACGTTGCCGTCGAGGTCGACGATGGAGCCGGCCTCCGCCGCGCCCGGCTTCAGACGTTCGATCACGTCGGCATAGTGGCCGGTAGGCACGAAGCAGATGTCCTGGCTGTCGTGCTTTTCGGCGATGGCGAGACCGAACCGCCGTGCGAGTTCCCGGGTTTGCGCCTTGGTGCGCTCGCCGAGCGGAAATCGGAGCAGGTCGAGCTGCTCGTGCGTGGTGGCAAAGAGAAAATAGCTCTGGTCGCGCTCTTCCTCGCGCGCGCGATAGAGCGCGCGGCCGCCGCCCGGCAACTTTCGCGAGGCGACATAGTGACCGGTGGCGAGCACCTGCGCGCCAAGCTCGCGCGCGGTGTTGAGCAGATCGTGAAACTTGATCGATATGTTGCAGTCGACGCAAGGCACCGGAGTCTCGCCGTGGATGTAGCTCTCGGCGAAGCGGTCGATGACCGCCTCCTTGAAGCGGCTCTCGTAGTCCAGCACGTAGTGGGGAATGCCGATGCGCTCGGCAACGCCACGGGCATCGTAGATGTCCTGCCCGGCGCAGCATGCGCCCTTTCTGTGAGTGGCGGCACCGTGGTCGTAGAGCTGCAGGGTGACGCCGACGACATCGTAGCCCTCCGAGCTGAGGAGCGCGGCGGTCACCGACGAGTCGACGCCGCCGGACATGGCGACGACGACACGGGTGTCCTGCGGACGGCGGTCAAGATCGAGGCTGTTG
>CAZUDR010000510.1:0-2641 GCA_964618715.1 uncultured Undibacter sp.
CGGGCGCCACGAGGTGATCAAGATCTGGAGCCGGCGCTCGACCATTCTGCCGCAGTTCGTTGGCCTGAATTTCGGTGTCTACAACGGACAGAAGCACATTCCGGTGCTGGTGACCGAGGAAATGGTCGGTCACAAGTTCGGAGAGTTCGCGCCGACGCGGATGTTTTACGGCCACAGTTCCGACCGCAAGGCCAAGCGGGTGACGCCGGGTGCCCCGGCCGCGCCGGCAGCAAGCTGAGGATAGACGAGTAAAGCCATGGGCAAGAGCGCACGCGGACGAAGCCTCGCCGAGACCGAGGCGAAGGCAGTGAGCAGGATGCTGCGGGTCTCCCCGCAGAAGCTCAATCTCGTCGCGCAGCTGATCCGCGGCAAGAAAGTGTCGAGCGCGCTCGCCGACCTGCAGTTTTCGCGCAAGCGCATCGCCAGGGACGTGCGCAAGTGTCTGGAGTCGGCGATCGCCAACGCCGAGAACAATCATGATCTCGACGTCGACGATCTGGTCGTCGCCGAGGCGCATGTCGGCAAGGCGCTTGTGATCAAGCGCTACACCCCGCGCGGCCGCGGCCGGGTGGGCAGAATCATGAAGCCGTTCGCCAACCTGACCATCGTGGTCCGTGAGGTCGAGGCGCAGGCGTAACGGTCGAGGAGCAAGGCATGGGTCAGAAAGTCAATCCAATCGGTCTGCGGGTCGGCATCAACCGGACCTGGGATTCGCGTTGGTACGCCGGCAAGTCGGAATACGGCTCGCTGCTGCACGAGGATATCAAGATTCGCAAGGAGCTGCTGAAGCAGCTCAAGCAGGCGGCGGTGTCGCGCATCGTGATCGAACGTCCGCACAAGAAGTGCCGCGTCACGATCCACTCGGCGCGTCCCGGCGTGGTCATCGGCAAGAAGGGTGCCGACATCGAGAAACTGCGCCGCTCCGTCGCCAAGCTCACCGACAGCGACGTGGTCATCAACATCGTCGAGATCCGCAAACCCGAACTTGACGCCCAGCTGGTCGCTGAGTCGATCGCCCAGCAGCTCGAGCGCCGCGTTGCCTTCCGCCGCGCCATGAAGCGCGCGGTGCAGTCGGCCATGCGCCTCGGCGCCGAGGGTATCCGCATCAACTGCTCGGGCCGCCTCGGCGGCGCGGAGATCGCGCGCATGGAATGGTACCGCGAGGGCCGCGTGCCGCTGCACACCCTGCGTGCCGACGTCGACTACGGCGTTGCCACTGCGTTCACCACCTACGGCACCTGCGGGGTCAAGGTCTGGATCTTCAAGGGCGAGATCCTCGAGCACGACCCGATGGCGCAGGACAAGCGCTTCGCCGAGGGCGACGCCGGCCGCCAGCGCCGCGAGACGACAGCCTAGGCACCGGGAAATTCGAGAGAGCTTCACGTCATGCTGCAACCAACCCGCACCAAGTTCCGCAAGGCGCACAAGGGCCGCATCCACGGCGTCGCCACCAGCGGCAACACGCTCGCCTTCGGCCAGTACGGGCTGAAGGCGCTGGAGCCCGACCGCGTCAGCGCCCGCCAGATCGAGGCCGCTCGTCGTGCGCTGACCCGCTTCATGAAGCGCGCGGGCCGGGTTTGGATTCGCATCTTCCCCGACGTGCCGGTGTCGAAGAAGCCGATCGAGGTGCGCATGGGCAAGGGCAAGGGCTCGCCGGAACTGTGGGTGTGCCGGGTCAAGCCCGGCCGCATCCTGTTCGAGGTGGACGGTATTCCGGCGCCGGTCGCGCGTGAAGCGCTGCGGCTCGCCGCCTCCAAGTTGCCCGTCAAGACCCGTTTCATCGAACGTATCGCCGAGTGACGACCATGAAAGCCGCAGACGCCAGAGCGATGACGATCGACCAGATCGACGACGAGGTGCTCAAGCTGAAGAAGGAGCAGTTCAACCTGCGCTTCCAGCGGGCCACCGGCCAGCTCGAGAACACGGCGCGTGTACGGCTCATCCGCCGCGACATTGCGCGGCTGAAGACCATTGGCGCGCAGAAGCGCACCGGCATGCCGGAACCGGCGCCCAAGGCCAGGGCGGAGACCGGGGCTACCGCTCCCGCTGCTGCCAGGACGAAATCCAAACCGAAAACGACGCGCAAGACGCCGGCCAAAAGCCGCTCGCGCGCCAAGTCGAAGGAATAAGGGGTCTTAGATGCCGAAACGTACGCTGTATGGCGTCGTCGTCAGCGACAAGCAGGACAAGACGGTGGTCGTGCGCGTCGACCGGCGTTTTACGCATCCGGTGCTGAAGAAGACCGTGCGCCGGTCGAAGAAATATCACGCCCACGACGACAAGAACGAATACGGCGTCGGCGATGCGGTGTGGATCGAGGAGCGTCGGCCGCTTTCCAGGCTCAAGTGCTGGGAAGTCATCCGGGGCGAGAAACGGGCAAAGGTTTAATAGGTGCTTCGCGACTGCCTGGTTGGCACGAAGCGCATAACGGGAACGAGAGCCGCATCATGATCCAGATGCAAACCAACCTCGACGTGGCGGACAATTCCGGCGCACGCCGCGTCATGTGCATCAAGGTGCTGGGCGGCTCGAAGCGCAAATACGCCACCATCGGCGACATCATTGTCGTTTCGGTAAAGGAGGCGATCCCGCGCGGCCGCGTCAAGAAAGGCGACGTGATGAAGGCCGTGGTGGTGCGCAT
>CAZUDR010000511.1:0-2637 GCA_964618715.1 uncultured Undibacter sp.
ATCATCGCACCGTCGGACATGATGGACGGACGAGTCGGCGCGATCCGTCGCGCGCTCGATGCGGAGAATTTCACCGACGTGTCGATCATGGCCTACGCGGCAAAATACGCTTCCGCCTTCTACGGCCCGTTCCGTGACGCCGTCGGCTCCTCGAAGACGCTGACCGGCGACAAGCGCACCTATCAGATGGATCCGGGCAATGCCGACGAGGCGTTGCGGGAGGTCGCGCTCGACATCGAGGAAGGCGCCGACATGATCATGGTCAAGCCCGGCCTGCCCTATCTCGACATCTGCGCGCGGGTAAAGGACGCGTTCGGCATGCCGACCTTCGCCTACCAGGTGTCCGGCGAGTACGCGATGATCATGGCCGCCGCGCAGAACGGCTGGCTCGACGGCGAGCGCGCCATGACCGAAAGTCTGATCGCCTTCAAGCGTGCCGGCTGCGACGGCATCCTCACCTATTTCGCGCCGCGCGTGGCCGAAAAGCTCGCCGCCGGCTAACTCTCCTTCGTCACAACGTGCAATCACAATAAAGGTTGAGAATTGCGATGGGTGAATTCGCAATCGGTCAAGGCGTTTCGCGCTTCGAGGACCCCCGGCTGATCCGCGGCGGCGGACGCTATCTCGATGACATCCAGTTGCCCGGCATGGCGCGTGGCGTGGTGGTGCGCTCGCCGCACGCGCATGCCCGCATCAGGGGCATCGACGTTTCGGCCGCAAAGGCATCACCCGGCGTGCTCGCGGTGCTGACCGCCGCCGACGTGAAGGCGGCCGGCTATGGCGACCTGCCGGTGCCGGGCGGACTGAAGCGCCGCGACGGCTCGCCGATGTACAAGCCGCGCTACCCGATCCTGGCCGACGACAAGGTGCGCTGGGTCGGCGACTACGTGGCCTTCGTGGTGGCCGAGACCCTGGCACAGGCGCTCGATGCGGCCGAACTGGTCAGCGTCGACTACGAGGAACTGGCGGCCGTCACATCCACCGCCGACGCCGCCCGGTCCGACAGTCCCAAGGTGTGGGACGACTGCGCGGACAACATCTCCTTCGTTGAGCTGATCGGCAACAAGGATGCGGTCGACGAAGCCTTTGCGCGCGCCGCGCACGTGGTCAAAAGCAGCTTTGTCATCAACCGGGTCACCGCAGCCACCATGGAGCCGCGCGGCGCGGTCGGCCACTACAATGCCGCAGAGGAGCGCTACACCATCCATACGGCGATGCAGCGCCCGCTGCCGACGCGCACGGATCTCGCCAGGCTGCTCAAGGTGCCGGAAAGCGCGGTGCGCATCGTCACCGGCGATACCGGCGGCTCGTTCGGCATGAAGTCGCCGATCTTCAACGAGATGCCGCTGGTGCTTCTCGCCTCCAGGGTCACCGGCCGGCCGGTGAAGTGGATCAGCACACGCACCGAGGCCTTCCTGTCCGACGCGCAGGGGCGCGACAACGTCACCGATGCGGAACTGGCACTCGACAAGGACGGCAACTTCCTCGCCCTGCGGGTGAAGACGACGGCGGCCATCGGCGCCTATCTGCAGCATGCGATGCCGGCCTTCTTCCTCAATGCCGGCACGCTCGCCGGCGTCTACAAGACGCCGGCCATTTTCGCCGACATCACGGCGGTGTTCACTAACACCAATCCGGTGCGCCCCTACCGCGGCAACGGCCGGCCGGAGGCTGCCTACGTCATCGAACGCATGGTCGAGCTCGCCGCCGGCGAACTCGGCATCGACCCGACCGAGTTGCGCCGGCGCAATTACATTCCACCCGGCGCCATGCCGTTCAAGACCGGTCTCACCTTCACCTATGACAGCGGCGAGTTCGAGAAGAACATGGACATGGCGCTTGAGCTCGGCGACGTGAAGGGCTTCAGGAAGCGCCAGGCGGAGTCCCGCAAGCACGGCAAGCTGCGTGGCCTCGGTATTTCCAACACGATCGAGCGCGCCGGCGCCGCCAGCACCGAGGGTGCCGAGGTGCGCTTCGACCGCTCAGGCTCGCTGACGCTCTATTCCGGCTCCAACACGCAGGGTCAGGGCCACGAAACCGTGTTCAAGCAGCTGGTCTGCGACCGGCTCGGCATCGACCCGGCCGAAACCCATTACATCCAGGGCGACACCGACGAGGTGTTTTTCGGCGAGGGCACCGGCGGCTCGCGTTCGGCGACGCTGGCCGGCTCCGCCTTCCACATAGCGACCGAGAAGGTGGTGGAGAAGGCACGCGTGATCGCCGCGCACATGCTGCAGGTGGACGAAGACGACCTCAAATTTGAGGACGGCGTATTCTCGACCTCAAAGACCAACCGCACGCTCTCGGTGAAGGAAATCGCGGTTGCCTCGACCAGTCCCGCCAACCTGCCAAAGGACATGGAGCCGGGTCTGTTTGCTACCGGCGTGTATGTGGCACCGGTCGCCAACTATCCGAACGGCTGCCACATCTGCGAGGTGGAGATCGACCGCGAGACCGGCGAGACGCAGATCGCGCGCTACACCGTGGTCGATGACGTCGGCACCGTGCTCAATCCCAAGCTGCTGCACGGGCAGATCCATGGCGGCATCGCGCAGGGCGCCGGCCAGGCGCTGATGGAGGACATCCACTTCGACAGTTCCGGCCAGCTCGTCACCGCCTCCTTCCAGGATTACGCCA
>CAZUDR010000512.1:0-2635 GCA_964618715.1 uncultured Undibacter sp.
GTAGAAGTCCTCGCCGCCGGCACCCGGTGTGCGCATGTCGGAGTAGATGATGTTGGTGTCGATCTGCGGGTTCTGGTCCTTGAAGTACATGGCCTGCTTGATCGAGGTCAGGCAGCAGTGGCCGGAGCAGTAGGGCAGGTGGCCTTCCTTGGTGGAACGCTGGCCGGCGCACTGCACGAACACCACATTCTGCACTTCCTTGCCGTCGGACGGGCGCTTGATCGGGCCGCCGTTCGCCTCCAGCGCGAGCTTCTCCAGGCCGGCCTGGTCGACCACGTCCGGGGTCTTGCCGTAACCGAGTTCCGGCAGCCGGCTGGCGTCGTAGTTGCGCGCACCCGAGGCCATGATGATGGCGCCGAAGTTTTCCGTCGTGGTGGAGCCGGACTCGGTGGAGATGTCCGCCGAGAAACGGCCCGGCGCGCCGCTGGTCTTGGTCAGCGTGGAGTTGAGGTGCACGGTGATGTTGCTGTTGCCCTCGATACTCGCCACCATCTCCGCCACGCCGGTGTCTTCCGGGTCGGCGTAGGGCATGTGCTCGGGGACGCGCTTGTATTCGAAGGCGGCGCCGCCGCCGAGCTGGCTGCTCTTCTCGACGATGGTGACCGGGTAACCGGCCGCTGCCGCCTCGATCGCCGCGGTCATGCCGACGATGCCGCCGCCGACCACCAGCAGGTGGTCGTTGCTGGCCGCCGCCTCGTTGACGTGCGGCAGCGTCATGTACTTGATTTCGGAGCAGCCCATGCGCACGTAGTCCGCGGCCATCTCCTGCGTGAGCTCGCGCGCCTCGTCGGTGTCCGGGCGGGTCCAGATCACGCCCTCGCGCAGGTTGGCGCGGGTGATGGCGACATTCTCGAAGCTGAAGGCCTCGTTCTTGGAGCGCCGCGAGCAGGCGGCGATCATGACCTTGTTGTCGATATCGTTCTGGATCATGGCCACGCCTTCGGCGTTGCACAGGAAGTCGTGCTCGCGCACCAGGTTGGCCTTGCCCTCGCGCTCGGCGATGGTGGCCAGCTGGCCGCAGTCGAGCCGTTCGCCCAGGCCGCAGCCCTTGCAGATATAGGCACCTACCTTGATTTCGTCTGACATGTTCAGCCCTCCGCTCCGGCAACCCGGTTGACGACCTGGATTGCACGTAATGCACTTGCCGTTGCGCTCTGTACCGCGCGGTTCACATCCAGCGCGTCGGATGAACACCCGGCCGCGAAAATTCCGCCATTCGCCTCGTCGGCCTCGATGAAGCCGTTGTCGTTGACGGTGACCGCGATCGGGAAATCGGCTCTCGCCACGCTTGGCTCCATGCCGACCGCCAGCACGACCAGGTCGTGCGGGTTGCTGTAGCGGTGATAGCCCTCGGTGTCCACGCCGTGCAGGATCGGGTTGCCCGTGCCCTTGTCCTCGGTGATGTTGGCGACCTTGGACTTGATGAAGGTGACGTTCGGGTCGTCCTGCACCTTCTGGTAGAAGTCGTCGATGCGGTCGATGGCGCGGATGTCGATGTAGTACACGCTGGCCTTGAAGTCGTCCGCGAATTTCTCGCGCAGGTAGGTGGTCTGCTTGAGCGTCGCCATGCAGCAGATGCGCGAGCAGTGCTTGAGGTGGTTGCGGTCACGCGAACCGGCGCACTGGATAAACGCCACGTCCTTTGCCTCCTTGCCGTCGGAGGGGCGCAGGATCTTGCCGCCGGTCGGGCCGAACGGGTCGAGCATGCGCTCGAATTCCACGCTGCTCACCACGTTGTCGAAGCGGTCGTGGCCGTAGGGCTGGATCCTGTCGGCATCGTACGGCCGCCAGCCGGTGGCCCAGATGATGGCGCCGACGGTCAACGTGGCCTCGGATTCCTGCATGTCCAGGTCGATGGCGTCGTACTTGCACGCGGCCTTCGCCTTGTCGGCGTCCGGCGTGCCGATCATCCCGGGGTCGAGCACGTAGCGCTGCGGGTAGGACATGTTGAACGGCAGGTAGGCGCCCTTGCGCTTTTTCATGCCGTAGTCGTACTCGCTGTCGAATTCGCTCTCCACGGCCTTTTCGCACTCGCCGCAGGCGGTGCAGTTGGCGTTCACATAGCGCGGGCGGGTCTTCAGGGTGACGCTGTAGTTGCCGGCCTCGCCGCTGACCGCGGACACCTCGCTCATGGTCAGCACGGTCAGGTTGCGGTTGGCCTTGATGCGGCGCAGGTTGATCTCCATGCCGCAGGACGGGAAGCACAGCTTGGGGAAGTACTTGTAGAGCTGGCTCACCCGGCCGCCCAGGGACGGGTTCTTCTCGACGAGTATCACCTGCTTGCCGCATTCGGCAGCCTCGATGGCGGCGGTGACGCCGCTGATGCCGCCTCCCACCACCAGAATGGTCTGGTTGGTTGCGATTACATCCGACATTGATATCCCTCCAGTAAACGCCCGGGGCGCATATAACTACATGAATTCATTAGATATCTCGCGTCCGGCCCGGTGGCTGGCGCGAAGGGCGCGCGCATGAAAACGTGCCAGGAAAAATCAGGGCGACAACCTTACCGTGTCTGTCAATGCCGCGCCATATGCAGAAGGTGATGAATGCTATCGAAATTTACGATGCTGAAATAGAAACAATATATAAGGTATAGGCTACGCACCGGAGGGGGTCAGTGACTGGCCCCGCG
>CAZUDR010000513.1:0-2628 GCA_964618715.1 uncultured Undibacter sp.
TGACGGCGAGTTCGTGTCGCTGCTCGGGCCTTCCGGCTGCGGCAAGTCAACTGCGCTGCGCATTATCGCCGGACTGAGCGAGGCGTCGGCGGGGACCGTGCAATGGCCGGATGGCGAGGCCGCCGGCGCCGGCCGCATCGGCTTCGTATTCCAGGAACCGACGCTGATGCCCTGGGCCACGATCGCCGCCAATGTGTGTCTGCCCCTGCAACTCATCCGCGCCGATGGCGGAACGTCGGATGTGGCTGTCGCCGGGATGCTGGACCGCGTCGGTCTGGCCGATTTCACGGATGCCTATCCGCGCGAACTGTCCGGCGGCATGAAGATGCGCGCGTCAATCGCGCGCGCGCTGGTGACCGAGCCAAAACTGCTGCTGATGGACGAGCCCTTTGCCGCGCTCGACGAGATCACCCGCTTCAGGCTCAACAACGACCTGCTGACGCTGTGGCAAATGCTCCGGCGGACGGTCGTCTTCGTGACCCATTCGGTGTTCGAGTCGGTCTATCTTTCGCAGCGCATCGTGGTGATGACGCCGCGTCCCGGCCGTGTCTTCACGGAGATCGAGATTCCGGCGCCTTATCCGCGCGACGAGCGTTTCCGTACCTCCGTCGACTATGCCGGTTACTGCCGCCAGGTATCGGACGCGCTCGGACAGGCGATGGCGGGAGGTGCGGCATGAGTGAACGCGCCCTGCGGATCGGCCTGCCTGTCCTCGTGCTCGCCGCGGTGATTGTGCTGTGGGATGCGGTGGTGCGGCTTAACAACATTCCGCCCTATGTCCTGCCAGGTCCCGGCCTGGTCTTCGCCACGCTGGTGCAGGACCGCGCACTGCTCCTCCATTCGCTCTGGGTCACGCTCGTCACCACCTTCCAGGGGTTTGCGCTGGCGGCCATCGGCGGCATCGGTCTTGCCGTCCTGTTCAACCAGTCGCGGCTCGTCGAATATTCGTTCTATCCCTATGCAGTGACCTTGCAGGTCACGCCGGTGGTCGCCATCGCTCCGCTGCTGCTGATCTACCTGCCGCAGCCACTGGCGGTTCTGGCCTGCGCGTGGATCGTGGCGTTCTTTCCGGTGCTGGCCAACACGACGCTCGGTCTCAATTCCGTCGACCACAATCTGCGGGCACTGTTCGATCTCTACAGGGCGTCGCGCTGGCAACTGCTGTGGCGGCTGAAACTGCCGTCGGCCCTGCCGCAGATCCTTGCCGGCCTGCGCATCGCGGGCGGGCTGTCGCTGATCGGCGCGGTGGTGGCGGAGATTGCAGCCGGCTCGGCCGGTGCCGGCTCGGGGCTCGCCTACCGCATCGCCGAGTCCGGCTACCGGCTCAACATCCCGCGCATGTTTGCTGCCCTGCTGCTGCTCTCGCTCGCCGGCATCGCCATCTTCTTTGCCCTGTCGGCGTTCTCCTACCTGGTATTGCGCCGCTGGCACGAAAGCGCAGTGCAGCAGGAACGTTAGGCGAGAACGAACTGCAGGACCGCGCCGAGCGCGGCCATCGCCAGCACCACTTCCAGCAGGCTGCGCTTGAGCCCGAAGGCGAGAATGCCGGCGATGATCGCGAGCAGCGCGGCGCGCAGATCGAGCGCCAGCGGATCAAAGGCGAACCAGCGCAGCGGACCGTAGTATTTTTCGATCACCGTGCCGAACAGCACGTGCAGCGCGAACCAAACGGACAGATTCAAAATGACGCCGACAACCACCGCGGTGATCGCCGCCAGTGCGCCCGCCAGCCGGCGGTTGCCGCGCAGTTCCTCGATAAACGGCGCGCCGGCAAAGATCCACAGGATCGGTGGCACGAAGGTGACCCACGTGGTCAGGCCGGCGCCGAGCAGCCCGGCGACCAGCGGGGAGAACGGTTCCGCGTGGCGGAAGGCGGCGATGAAGCCGACGAATTGCGTGACCAGGATCAGCGGGCCGGGTGTGGTCTCGGCCAGCCCGAGCCCGTCGATCATTTCCGACGCCGACATCCAGCCGTGGGCTTCGACGACCTGCTGCGCCATGTAGGCGAGCACGGCGTAGGCGCCGCCGAACGTGACCACTGCGAGCTTGGAGAAGAACAATCCGATGGCCACCAGCACGTGGCCGCTGCCGAGCAGGACAACGGCGAGCACGACGGGCGTCCACCACAGCACCAGCCCGATGGCGGTGGCTATGGCGAACTGGCGCCAGCGATGCGGGCGCGGCGGTGCCGTTGCTTGCGCCCGGTCATCGAGCGCAAGCAGTGCCGGTGCCCGTTGCGCCACCAGAAAGCCGACGAGCGCGGCGGCCCCGACGATCAGCGGGAAGGGCAGTGCGAAAAAATAGATGCCGATAAAGCCCAGCGCCGCGAGCGCGACCAGCAGCTGGCTTTTCAGCGAGCGACGGCCGATGCGCAGCAGTGCCTCGATCACGATCACCAGCACCGCGGCCTTGATGCCGAACAATGCGCCGTCGATCGGCCCGAGTCCGCGCCCGTAGACGTAGAGCAGGGTCAGCCCGAGCATGACCATCGCGCCGGGCAGGACGAACATGATGCCCGCGACCAGCCCGCCGCGCACGCCGTGCAGCAGCCAGCCGACATATGCAGCCAGCTCGGTTGCTTCCGGGCCCGGCAGCAGCATGCAGAAATTGAGCGCGTGCAGGAACCGC
>CAZUDR010000514.1:0-2627 GCA_964618715.1 uncultured Undibacter sp.
CAAGTCGCAGAACCAGCGCGAGCGCGTGCTCGCCGCCTTCCGCGACGGCAAGCTGCGCACCCTGATCGCCACCGACATCGCCGCCCGCGGTATCGACGTCGACGGCGTCAGCCACGTGTTCAACTACGACTTGCCCAATATCCCGGAGAGCTATGTCCACCGGATCGGCCGCACCGCACGTGCGGGCGCCGACGGCGTGGCGATCTCGTTTTGCGACCACGAGGAAATGGCCTACCTGCGCGATATCGAGAAGCTGATCCGCATGATAATTCCGTCGACCGACCGGCGCAGCGGCAAGCGGTCCATGCCAGCGCCCCACCACAGTGCCCAGCGCCAGGACGGCCGGCCGCAGCGCAACAAGCACCAGGCCCGTCGACACGGGAATGGTGGCAACAGCCGTCACAACGGCAAGGGCCATCACCAGGACCGCCGCCAGACGGCCGCGCCGCAAGGCGCCACCCAGGAGCCAAAGGCGCTGGAAAATGTTACATTCCTGCGGCGCCCGCCCGAGCCGCACCGCCGTGCCGGTTCGCGGGCTCATCATTAGGATCCGGAGGAGACTGGATGGCGAAAGAGGAAATGCTTGAATTCGACGGCACGGTGACCGAGGTACTGCCGGACGGAAATTTTCGCGTGAAGCT
Organism: uncultured Undibacter sp.; assembly: GCA_964618715.1. Lineage (GTDB taxonomy): Bacteria > Pseudomonadota > Alphaproteobacteria > Rhizobiales > Xanthobacteraceae > Pseudolabrys. The sequence continues at coordinate 642 of CAZUDR010000514.1, forward strand.
CGACAACGAGCACGAGGTGCTGGCCTACACGGCTGGCAAGATGCGCAAGTTCCGCATCCGGACCGGCGTCGGCGACCGGGTCATTGTTGAAATGTCGCCCTACGATCTGCAGCGTGGCCGCATCAGTTTCCGCCACAAGGGCGATTCGCCGGGACCGTCGCCGCAGCAGCGCCGGCCGAATTTCCGCCGCCGCTGACTCCATGACGGCGGTTACCGCCCGCCGTCATGCGCGAACGTTTGCGAATTGAACGCACAATCCTGACGCAAAACCCGTTGTTATCGTCGCACCGGCGCGGCTAGTTGAGGCTGCGTCATCGTGTATCATGGCCTGGAGAGCCTCGGCCAGGCGGAGCACGCGATGGACGACATTTCGGCGGTTCTGGAAAATGCCCGGCGTGTTGCCGCGCGATCCGTCACCGAAATCGTCGACTATCTCCCGACGCTTCTCGGCGCCTGCATAATCCTCCTTGTCGGCTGGGGCGTGGCACGCCTCCTGCGCGCGGGAACGAATCGCGCCGGCGACAAGATCAACCGTCTTCTCGATCGCGTCTTCCGCAGCGGCCGGCTGGCCCAGTTCAGGCTGTCCGCGCGCATGCTGTCGGCGCTGGCGGAAGTCATTTTCTGGCTGACCCTGTTCGTCTTCGTCTCGATCGCCGCACGCGCCGCCGGACTGACGACGTTTGCGATCTGGCTGGATCGCATGACCGCCAATCTGCCGAACATCGTGGCAGGCGTACTGGTGATCATCGTCGGCTTTTTCCTCGGCGAGATCGCGCGCAACCTGGCGAGCGCCTCTGCGCAACGGACCGCCCAGGGCCTGCTGGCCGGCAAGGCCCTTCAGATCGCGGTCATCGCCATCGCGCTGATCATCGGTCTCGACCTGATCGGCATCGATGTGACCTTCATCGTGACGGTCGTGGCCGTCGCGATCGGCGTCCTGCTCGGCGGCTTCGCGATCGCGTTCGGCTTTGGCGCGCGCGACTACGTGGCAAACCTGATCGGCGCCCGCGAGCTCAGACGGGAAATTGAGCCGGGTCAGGTGGTCCGCTTCGGCGAGACGGAAGGCGAAGTCCTCGAGATTACCGCCACTACGGTCGTGCTGGCCACGGGAGACGGTCGTCGGCGCATTCCGGCGGCCATCTTTGTCACCCAGCCGGTGACGATCGTCGACCTGGACGCGCCGCATGGCTAAGGCACCTGTCCTGACCATCGCCTTTCTCGAACGGCTGCCGGAAGCCTCGGCCAGCGTCATCGAGGAAATGCGACCGGAGGACGCGGCGGCCCTGTTCGAAACCCTGCCGACACGCATCGTCACGCCGATTTTCGGGAAAATGGAGAAATGGCCGGCCGCCCGCTGCGTGCAGCATCTGTCGCTCGACAAGGCCGCAGCCGTCCTGGCCGACGTGCCCTACCAGGATGCGACGGTGCTGTTGCGACTGACCCCGGCGGATCAACGCGAGGAACTTCTCGGGCGGATGCCGACGCGGCTCGCCGCCGACCTGCGGGAATCCCTGCGGTATCCGAGAAACTGCGTCGGCGCCTGGATGGACCTGTCGGTGCCCGCCCTGTCCCTCGGTGCCACCGTCAAGGACGCAATCGCCGTCGCGCGGGAACGGCCGGTGGGCGACGCACTTTTCGTCGTCGACGCGGATCAGCGCCTCGCCGGCTTTGTGCCTGCCGATATGCTGCTGCGATATTCCGCAGGGACGCGGCTTACCGACATCACCCAGACCGGGCTCAAGGCCCTGTTTGCACGCACGCTGCTGCGCGAGGTGGCGTCGGACCCGATGTGGAACCGTTTTCTGCGCCTTCCCGTCGCCGGCCGGGACGGACACCTGCTCGGCGTGTTGTCGCGTCACGACATGATGCAGGGACTGACGACAATCGAGGCCAGGCCCACGGGACCCGACGCCGATGCCCCGCTCCTGCAGGATGTCGGCGAAGCATTCATCGTCAGCCTGGCGGGGCTAGTTCGCCTGTTCGACA
>CAZUDR010000515.1:0-2627 GCA_964618715.1 uncultured Undibacter sp.
TCTACAGCCCGATGCCAGCGTTCTTCGACAAGAGCTGGCAGCCGAGCGAGATCGCGATGGCGCAGTGACGCCGGGCGAAGGCGGCGGGCAGTCGTCTGCCGCCCCGAAGTGGCGAGTGCATCGCGACGATACAGACCATTCTCCGCTCATTCCCGCGCAAGCGGGAATCCAGGGCAGTACGCGATAGCTTCGAAAGGTTGCTCTGGGTCCCCGCTTGCGCGGGGACGAGCGGACGAAATTTTCAGTCCGCCACGAACTCGGAAAGAACGACGGCTGCTGGTGGTTGCGGACCTCGCCGGCGATCTGCCCGGTCAGGCAATAGCCCGTGATGATGAACCTGCCGTGGTTTCTGGTCGTCCCGCAGCCGCCATCCTTCGACGGCAGCTGGACGCGGCCGGGGAACCGGCGACGGGCCGACGCGGCACGTGCGGCTACGGCTTTTTCTTCCCGCCCTTTTTCGTGGTCTTGCCGCCTTCGGCGGCCGCCTGTGCCTCGGCTGCTTCCCTGGCCAGGCGTTCCGTCTTCAGTCGCGCGGTTTTTTCGCGCGTGGCGGTCTCGACGGCCTGGTATTCGATCATGGCCTTGGTGGCGTCGCGCGCCTGCATCTGCTTGCGCTTGAAGCTCGCCTCGGCCCTTTCCTGCTGCAATTCCTTGGGCGATTTGCTCAGCGTCGGTCCTCCGTCACAGCGCCCCCAGGCGCGGACACGTCAGGTTCGTGTCATGGCCGGGCGCCCCGGATTCGTCAACCGCAGCCCTTGCCCGGCGACCAGACGGGGCATGGCCGGAATGTCCGGGGAAATGCCCTCAGTCCGCCAGGAACTTCGGAAAGAACGACGGCTGCTGGTGATTGCTGACCTCGCCGGCGATCTGCCCGGTCAGGTAATAGACCGTCATGATGAACTTGCCGCGGTTGTCGGGCTCCTGCGAGCCGACCACCGCGGCCGCCGTGCCGGCGAGCGAGAGCGCGTCGACATGCCGGCCGATCTCGGGATGCTCGAAGGTCCAGTCCTCGCCGGAGAGCACGTGCGCGAACCTGTTGCGGATCTCGTTGATCTGCCGGAGGTCGTTGCGCACCTGCGCGCCGATCAGGTTGAAGGCGAAGGCGATCTCGATGCGCCCGGTCTGGCTGGCCAGCGGCCCCAGACCCTCGAACAGCGAGTCCTCGGTCTCGGCCGGCAGCGCCCGCATGCGCGCCTTCAGGAGGCGGCGCAGATGGTATTCGACGAACGCCCCGCCGATGATGGCGACGCCGCCGTCGGTCTGCGTGTTGAGCTGGCGCGGGATGTCGGGGTCGAGCCACTTGGGATGGGCGAGGCGGGCGGCGTCGGACACGGACGGCGCCCGTGCGCGCCCGTTTCCCGGGTGCGGAGGGCTGCTGTCTGCCGGCCACCTGTATCCCATGTCATCCTGCCGCACAGATCAGGCATGGCCCCGTTGCGGGTTGCGAGACGGTCGTGCCTGCGCCGGTCGGAGGGGCCTGCTGCATGACCGCAGGCTTTTCGCGGCTCCGGTCTTCCCGGCGCGGGGGCACTCTCCAAGGTATACGGGAGGACTCTTAGTTCGAGCTATCCGAAGTGCCGAAAGTTTTAGTCAATACAACTGCGTACAGTTCGACAACGTAGCGTATTGATGCGCTCCAAATTAAAAGGCGGCCTTTCGGCCGCCCTTTTAGGTCGTGGATGGCCGGGTCAGGCCCGGCCATGACGAGTCAGAGCATCACGAGCAGCCGGTCGTGCTCCCGCACGTGTCGCACTTCATGCAGGTTCCGTTGCGCACCAGGGTGAAGTTGCCGCATTCGCCGCAGGCCTCGCCCTCGTAGCCCTTGGCGCGGGCTTCGGCGCGCTTCTCGGAGGCCGCGTGCTTGGCGTGCTCGCGGGCGTCGGTATCGTTGATCGTCTCCAGCGCCTGCGCCGGCGACAGCTTGATCTCGGTCTCGGTCTTCAGCGCGGTGGCGCCTTCGGCGCGGGCACCGGAGCCGTGTAACGCGGTGACGTTGGACGAACCGCTCGCCGTGGTGCCGCCACCCGACGCGGCCGGCGTGGTCTCGCCGCTCACCACCTGCAGCCGGTCGGTGCGCGAGCGGGTCAGCCCCTTCGACACGTAATGCGAGGCCGGCGTCGGCTTGCCTTCCTCCACGCCCTTGCCGAGGGCGTCGAAGCCCGACTCCGACGGATCGACATGGGCGAGGTCGAAGCGCTCCAGATACGACACCGCCAGCTCGCGGAACACGTAGTCGAGGATGGAGGTGGCGTACTTGATCGAGTCGTTGCCCTGCACCGGGCCCTGCGGCTCGAAGCGGGTGAAGGTGAAGGCGTCGACATATTCGTCCAGCGGCACGCCGTATTGCAGGCCGAGCGACACCGCGATGGCGAAATTGTTGATGATCGAGCGCAGCGCCGCGCCTTCCTTGTGCATGTCGATAAAGATCTCACCCAGACGACCATCATCGTATTCGCCGGTGCGCAGATAGACCTTGTGGCCGCCGACCACCGCCTTCTGGGTGTAGCCCTTGCGGCGGTCGGGCATGCGCTCGCGCTCGCGCAGCACGGTGACGCGCTCGACGATCTTCTCCACCACCTTCTCGGCCCGGCCGGAGGCGCGCGCCGGCAAGGCCATCTCGAGGAAGG
>CAZUDR010000516.1:0-2625 GCA_964618715.1 uncultured Undibacter sp.
GACAGCGTGCCCGGCGTGCAGATCAACCGCTTCTGCGCCTCCGGCCTCGACGCGGTGAACTTCGCCGCCGGCGAGGTGATGTCCGGCCAGCATCAGATGACGATCGGCGGCGGCGTCGAGTCGATGAGCCGCGTCGGCATCGGCGCCTCCGGCGGCGCCTGGGCGATGGATCCCTCGATTGCGGTCGAGACCTACTTTCTGCCGCAGGGCATCTCCGCCGACCTGATCGCCACCAAGTACGGTTTCTCGCGCGACGACGTCGACGCCTATGCGGTGGAGAGCCAGAAGCGCGCGGGGCGCGCGTGGGACGAGGGACGCTTCAGGAATTCGGTGATCCAGGTCAAGGACGTCAACGGGCTCACCATCCTGGCCAAGGACGAGCACATGCGGCCGACCACCACAATGCAGTCGCTCGGCCAGTTGCAGCCGTCCTTTGTGCAGATGGGCGACATGGCCGGTTTCGACGCCGTCGCCGTGCAGGCGCATCCGGAAATCGAGAAGGTCAACCATGTGCACACGCCCGGCAATTCCTCCGGCATCGTCGACGGCGCCGCCGCGGTGCTGATCGGCAGCAAGGAAGCCGGCGATCGCGCCGGGCTCAAGCCGCGCGCGCGCATCAGGGCCTTCGCCAATATCGGCTCCGAGCCCTCGATCATGCTCACCGGCCCGATCCCGGTGACCGAGAAGGTGCTGAAGAAGGCGGGCATGAGCAAGTCCGACATCGACCTCTGGGAGCTCAACGAAGCCTTCGCCTCGGTCGTGCTGCGCTACATGCAGGCGCTCGACATTCCCCACGACAAAATCAACGTCAACGGCGGCGCCATTGCCATGGGTCATCCGCTCGGTGCCACCGGCGCCATGATCTTCGGCACCGTGCTCGACGAGCTGGAGCGCAGCGGGAAGAAAACCGCACTGATCACGCTGTGCATCGGCGCCGGCATGGGCACAGCGACGATCATCGAGCGGGTGTAAGTGATGCATTTGTACCGCCTCATCCTGAGGAGCCCGAGTGCAGCGTGGGCGCCTCGAAGGGTGGGGCGGCCTGATGCTTCGAGACGCGTTGCTTCGCAACGCTCCTCAGCATGAGGCCGGACAAGACAAGGTAGGACGCAGATGCCCAAGGTCGACATCGCGAAGGTGCCGGTAGTGAGCGGCAGCTTCTATCCCGCACCGTTCAGGGCCGAGCACGAGGGCCGCCACAAGCAGCAGCTGGGCGATGCAGCGGGTCTCACCCAGTTCGGGGTCAACCTGTCGCGCATCGAGGCGGGTGCGTCGTCGGCGCTGCGCCACTGGCACGAGAACGAGGACGAGTTCATCTACATGCTCGAGGGCGAGCTGGTCCTGGTCGAGAACGACGGTGAGACCGTGCTCGGGCCCGGCGACGCCGCCGGCTTCAAGGCCGGCAGCGGCAATGGGCACAAGCTGGTCAACCGCTCGGACCGCGACGCGGTCTATTTCGAGGTCGGCACCCGCGTGGCGTCCGAACGCGTGCACTATCCCGACGTGGATCTGATAATGGAGCGTGATCGCGGAGCCCGCCGCTACATGCACAGGAACGGCGAGCCGTATCCGAAATAGGGGCTTCAGCGCATGCAGAACTTCACTCTCGACATCGACGACGACGGCATCGCGCTGATCACCTGGGATTCGCCCGGCCGCTCGATGAACCTGATCGACGAGAGCGTGATCGCGGAGCTGTCGGGGCTGGTCGACCAGGTGGCGAGCGCCGCCGCCATCAAGGGCGCGGTGATCACCTCGGCCAAGGAGGCGTTCTGCGGCGGCGCCGATCTCACGCTGCTCGAGCGCTTCGCCACACTGTTCGCCGACAAGGCGAAACGCGACGGCGAGCAGGCGGCCAACGCCATGGTGTTCGAGGAAAGCCGCAAGCTGTCGCAGCTCTACCGCCGGCTGGAGACCAGCGGCAAGCCCTGGGTCGCCGCCATCAACGGCACCTGCGTCGGCGGCGGCTTCGAGCTGGCGCTCGCCTGCCATCACCGCGTCGCCGCCGACAACGCCAAGACACGGGTCGGGCTGCCCGAGGTGAAGATCGGCCTGTTCCCCGGTGCCGGCGGCACCCAGCGGGTGGCGCGCATGCTGCCGCCGGCCGACGCGCTCCAGTTCCTGCTCAAGGGCGAGCAGCTGCGCGTCGACCGCGCCAAGGCGATGAAGCTGGTCGATGCGATCGTGCCGCAGGCCGAACTGATCACCGCGGCCAGGGAGTGGATCAAGACCGGCGGCAAGGCGGTGGCGCCGTGGGACGAGAAAGGCTTCCGCCTGCCCGGCGGCCTGGTCTGGTCGAAGGCCGGCATGATGACCTTCCCGGCGGCCAACGCCATCTACCGGCGCGAGACCTACGACAACTATCCCGGCGCCCGCGCCATCCTGCAGACGGTCTACGAGGGCTTGCAGGTGGACATGGATACAGGCTTGCGCATCGAATCGCGCTGGTTCGCAAACGTGCTGCGCTCGCCACAGGCGGCGAACATGATCCGCACGCTGTTCGTCTCCATGCAGGAATTGAACAAGGGCGCGCGCCGGCCGCCGGGCGTGCCGCCCTCGACGCTGAAGAAAGTCGGCATCGTCGGTGCCGGCAAGGCCGTGCTGCGCGCGAAGAGCGAGATCTCT
>CAZUDR010000517.1:0-2621 GCA_964618715.1 uncultured Undibacter sp.
TGTCCCTTCGCCGGCATGACCCGGATCAGGTTCAAAGGGTCGCCGCCTGCCGCGGCCTCTCAGCCCCTCAAGCGGGGCCCCCCTCGGAACTTTATCTAATGTATGCCCGGCTGCGGGGGTGTCAATCACAGCCCGGTCGTAGCGCTCCCGGGCCTGATCAACCCGAGGAGGGCGCGCAAGCGCCCCTCCCGAACGATGAGGCCCTCATGGGTTCGGGATTCGCCGCGGAGTTTGTCATCGGCGCGGGCCAGGATCCGTTGGCGCCGCTCCTCGCCAAGCGGGAACAAGGCCGCAACGTTCCGCACATCCTCGGTGCCGGCATTGCTGCTCCATCACACTTTCGACGGATTCCCTCCGGTTAATCGGCACAAATGCGACAATGAGGGGGCACAAAACGGGGGCGCGGCCGTGTACGGGCCGCGGGTCAGTCCATGTCCTTGGCTCTACGCGACGGCATCTCGCGCCTGGAAGTCACCACGCGCGTCACGCTCGGCATCCTCGCCCTTGCCAGCGGCGTCTACACCTATCTCGGCGTACGCGACCTGCTCAACGGCAACGCCACCATTGTGTTCTTTGCCGCCATCATCTACTCGGTGGCGGTGTCGGTCGGCATCTACGCCTTCTGGATGTTCCTCATGCGGTTCCTGCCGCACATGCGCGAGACCAGGAGCCGTGCCGCGCTGATCGGCTGCATGGGGCTGGGCGCGCTGATGATCATCGCCATGTCGTCCTGGCTCAACGCCTCGGCGCTGGCCGGCGCGGCGGCGATCCAGCAGCATCTCGCAACCATGACGCAGGCCTATTCGCGCGATCTCGACCGCGCCCACTCCAATGCGCTGGCGGCGCAAAGCCTGCTTCCCGACATCCAGATGGCGTCGGCGCGCTTCGCCAAGCTGGCGGACGCCGAGCGCGGCGGCTCGCTTACCGGCACCGCCGGCTCGGGCACGGTGGTGCAGTTGCTGACCCAGATGTCGAGCCAGCTCGACACGCTCGGCCAGGAAGTCACCGTTTCCGCCGACCGGGTGAAAGTGCTGTTCGACCAGGGCAACAAGCATCTCGACAAGATGCGCGAGCTGGTCTCCGACCGCGGACCGATCAGCGCGCGCAGCGATGCTTTCGGCCGCGAGGCCATGGGGCTGACGGGCGTGATCGCCAAGCTGCAGCAGACGTCCGTCGCGCCGGCGGTCAAGCGCACGGCCGAAGGCCTCGCTTCCGGCTTTATCGCGCCGGTGGCGGGTGGACGCACCGCCGACCTCGCCCAGCGGCAGACGCAGGTGGTCGGCAATGTGGAGCAGTCGGTGGCGGCGCAGGCGCGGGCGCTGTCACAGGCGACCGAAAAGATCCTCGAGACGCCACGCGTCGAGCCGGCGCGCTTTCAGCCGCTGTCGACGGCGGAGGCGGTGATCGCCTATGGCGGAGACTTCCTGCCCAGCTGGGCCGGCGCCATTTCCATCGACCTGTTGCCGGCGGTGCTGGTGCTGATCCTGTGCGTGGTGCACGCCAACATCCGGCGCGAGCATGTGCCCGATGCGCTGGAGACGACGACCGTGGCGCAGATGCTGTCGGCGCTGCGCATCGCGAAAACGGTGGAGCAGGACGTGCGCGAGGTGCCGCAGACGGCGGAGGCTGCGGTGTCGGCGGCGTCCGCCTCGACCGGCGAGACGGATGAAAATGTTACCGCGCTGGCGGCGGCGCGCCTGGGCAAGAAGGATGATCGCCGTGCCGACCGCTGAGGAGTTGCGCACGCGGTTCGGCCGCTGGCTCGCGGAAACCGCCGACGATACGGTGCTGCGCTGGCTGTTCAGCGCGGTGCTGGTGGCCACCGTGACGGTGGTTGCGCTCGACTATAACGACCTCGCGGGGGCCATGGACGACCGGGAACGACTGGCGTCGCCCTACGATCAGCCCGCCCTGGCGGCACCGGCGATCAAGCGCCAGCGCGGCGCCCGCCACGACGCGCCGTCGCAGGAACTCGAAGCCAGACTGCGCACGGCGATGACCTTCGACCTGGTCTCGGGCGGCAAGCTGCTCGCCACCGGCACCATCACCCCCGGCACCGCCCGCGTCTTCGCCGCCGAGGTGGACAAGCGTGGCGGCTACATCACGACGGTAACACTGCAATCGCCGGGCGGCTCGGTCCAGGACGCGATGGCGATGGGGCGGCTGATCCGCAAAAAGAACTTCGCCACCGAGGTCGGCAAGGGCGCCCATTGCGCCTCGTCCTGTCCGCTGGTGTTCGCCGGCGGCGTCGACCGCCGCGCCGGCGCCAGAGCGGCGATCGGCGTGCACCAGGTCTTTGCCGGGGGTGACCCGGTGTTCAGCCAGGAAGACGGAATGGCCAGCGCGCAGCACATCTCGGCGACCGCGCAACGCTATCTGCACGACATGGGAGTCGACATCGCGGTCTGGGTGAGGGCGATGGAGACGCCGAAGGACGAGCTCTACTTCTTCACGCCCGCGGAGCTTCTGGACCTGAAGCTGGCGACCGAAGCCACGGGAGCGAAGATGGCCAGGCCGGACGGCAAGAAGAAATCTTGATCCTGTGTCCCGGAGCCGCGTCCCGGCGCCCCTCAGGATGAGTGAGCGAGACCGGGCCCCTTACATTTTTGGCAGCTGCGTCA
>CAZUDR010000518.1:0-2609 GCA_964618715.1 uncultured Undibacter sp.
TCGTCGGGACGGCCGCCTTCAGGCTCCTGCACCAGCAGGAACTGGTCGTAGGATGCCTTCTGAACCTCGATGAGGTTCGGCATCTCTGCGACTTCTTTGATGGATCCGAAAAACTTCCTTACGCGCTTGCGACCGGTAAACGTCTGCGCCATCTTGTCTCTCTCGATTCGAATTTGGCGGGCAGCGCGGGCGCCTCTCCGGACAGCCGCCATCCAATCGCGACCATCCGGACAGGCGTCGGGGCTGTCCCTGTCTATGTGATTCGGGTCTTGCCCGAACCGCCGCACTCTTCACTTCTCGTCGTGATTCGAACGCCGCCGATCACGACCGCCTCTGGCGGGGCCACAAATTCACCCGGCCACCGCCTGCACCATTCCTGATCCGCCATCCTTGGCCCGGTCGAACCGGGTCGCCGCCCTGTTTCAGGGGACCGGGTGCCTGCCCGGCCTTCGTCTTCGGTTAGCCGGAAGCAGGACAGCGCCCTGCTCCAAGGCTCACCTTGCCTTTTGGGTCCCCGGGGCTGGCCCGGGAACCGTGATCTGCGTCCGTACCCCGGGTCTGGCGCCCGGGGATTCCGCTTAAATAAGCGTCGCTTACTTAAGCTCAACCTTGGCGCCAACCTTTTCGAGGGTGGCCTTGATCTTGTCGGCCTCCTCCTTGGCAACGCCTTCCTTGACCGGCTTGGGCGCACCCTCGACCAGATCCTTGGCCTCCTTCAGGCCGAGACCGGTGAGCGCACGCACTTCCTTGATGACCTCGATCTTCTTGTCACCGGCACTGGCCAGGACAACATCGAACTCGGTCTTTTCCTCGGCGGGGGCGGCACCGCCACCTGCGGCAGCCGGGCCAGCCGCGACAGCCACGGCAGCGGCGGCAGACACGCCCCACTTCTCTTCCAGCATCTTGGCCAGGTCTGCCGCCTCGAGGACGGTCAGGGTGGACAATTCATCGACGATCTTCTGCAGGTCAGCCATCGTGTTCAGTTCCTGTAGGTTCGAACCAGAGAATGCTTGTTTGAGCCGTCAGGCCGCTTCGCCCTTGGAGGCATAGGCCTGGACCACGCGCGCGACCTTGGCCGCGGGCGCATTGGCGAGTTGCGCGAGCTTGGTCGCCGGGGCCTGCACGAGGCCGACGATCCTGGCACGCAGCTCGTCCAGCGACGGCAGCGAGGCGAGCGCCTTCACGCCGTTGGGATCCAGAGCCGTTTTGCCCATCGACCCGCCGAGAATGACGAACTGCTCGTTCACCTTGGCGAAGTCGACTGCCACCTTGGGTGCCGCCACCGGATCGCCCGAGAAGGCGAGCACTGTCGGCCCCTTCAGCAGGGGCTCGATGGAAGCGGCATCGGTGTCCTTGAGCGCGATCTTGGCGAGACGGTTCTTCGCGACCTTCACCGAGGCACCCGCCTGCTTCATCTGCCTGCGCAGGGTCTGCATCTGGGTGACGCTGAGGCCGGAATAGTGAGCCACCACCACGACATTCGAGTCCTTGAAGACCCCGTTCAGCTCGGTGATGGACTCCTGCTTAGCCGCTCGATCCACTGCAAGCTCTTTCCGGTTTGACGGCCCGTACCGCGTCGCGGGAGCCGCCGGTTGAGACCAGCCGCCCCGCCTGGGGAGCTTCACGCGAAGCGAACCGGGCAGGACGACGCGCTTGAAAAGCCTGCCCCCCGTACGCGCGCCCGAAAGCGGCACACGGGCATCCGAAGGTTCGAACCAATTGGCGTGACGTGACGTCACGCAAACTCGGATCGTTTCCCCCGTCTATGCTGGCCCCGCCAGGGATTAAGCGTCAGCCCGAAGGCCTCGGCGCCGGCAGTCTCGGACAGGTGGCCGTATCCGCTGCCGGAAAACGGCCGGCGCGTCATCACAGGTTCGCAGGAAAATCCGGTCCTCCCTTTCAGATATCCCGCCGGGAGCTCCAAAAGGTCGTAGGCCGGTTCACCATTGAGTTGTAAGGACGCGCAAAAGCGTGCCGACAAACGGGCCGGCACGCCCTCACCCCATTTAGCCACTTGCGGCGGCCTTGCCAACCCCTTTTTCGCGGGAATCCCCGGTCCGGGGCCGGTCAAGGGGATCTCAGCTGAACAGGGACGAGGGTTCGACCTTGATCCCCGGTCCCATGGTCGAGGACACCGCCACGCGGTTGATGTACTGGCCCTTGGCGCCGGCCGGCTTGGCCTTCTGCACCGCGTCGGCGAACGCCTTGACGTTTTCCACCAGCTTGTCCTCGGTGAACGAGGCCTTGCCGACCCCGGCCTGCACGATGCCGGCCTTCTCCACGCGGAACTCGACCGCGCCGCCCTTGGCCGCCTTGACCGCGCCGGTCACGTCCATCGACACGGTGCCGACCTTCGGATTGGGCATCATGCCGCGCGGGCCGAGCACCTTACCCAGACGTCCGACCAGCGGCATCATGTCCGGGGTGGCGATGCAGCGGTCGAAGTCGATCTGGCCGTTCTGGACCTTCTCGACCAGGTCCTCTGCACCGACCACGTCGGCACCGGCGGCGGTCGCCTCCTCCGCCTTTGCGCCGCGGGCGAACACACCCACGCGCACGGAGCGTCCGGTGCCGTTGGGCAGATTGACGACGCCGCGCACCATCTGATC
>CAZUDR010000519.1:0-2605 GCA_964618715.1 uncultured Undibacter sp.
ATGGAAGCCGCCAAGGCGCGCGGCATCACCCACATCATCTTCGGCGATTTGTATCTGGAGGACATCCGCGCCTATCGCGAGGGAAAGCTCAAAGGCACAGGCATCACCCCGGTGTTCCCGATCTGGCTTAAGCCCACCGCGGCGCTGGCGCGCGAGATGATCGACGCCGGCGTGGAGGCGCATCTCGCGGTGGTTGACCTGAAAAAATTGACGGCATCGTTTGCCGGCCGCCGTTTCGAGGTTGGCCTGCTCGACGATCTGCCCGCCGGCACCGATCCATGCGGCGAGAACGGCGAATTCCATTCCTTCGTTTCCGCCGGGCCGATGCTCAAGCGCAAGATTGCCGTGCGCGTCGGCGAGACGGTGGAGCGGGATGGTTTTGCGTTCGCGGATTTGCTGGCGGGGTAAGCCGCGACGCTCGGCGTTGCCACACACCCGGCAATGACGGCGGAGAGGCAGGTGCCAAGGCTTCAGCCGCGCAACACGCCGCCCGTGCGCTTGCTGACCTCACCGACGATCTTGGCGGCGAGCGCGTCGATCTCCTCGTCGGTCATGGTCTTCTCGCGCGGCTGCAGGGTGACGGCAATGGCAATCGATTTCTTGTCGGGGTCGATGCCCTTGCCCTCATAGACATCGAACACGCTGACATTGGTGACCAGTTTCCTGTCCACGCCCTGCGCCGCGCGCACGATATCGGCTGCCCGGACGCCACGCTCGACGACGAAGGCGAAATCGCGCTCGACCGGCTGGAACGGCGACAGGTCGAGCTGCGGCCTGGCGCGTGTCGGCCTGGCCTTGGGCTCGGGGATATTCTCCAGGAGCACCTCGAATCCGGTGAGCGGCCCTTCCGCCTTCAGCGCGGCGAGCACGCGCGGGTGCAGCTCGCCGAATGCACCGATCACGTTTTTCGGTCCCATCTGGATGGTGCCGCTGCGGCCGGGATGGAACCAGGCCGGGCCGCCCGGTACCACCTGCAGCGCCGGCATCGGCGCCCCGGCCGCGGCCAGCACGGCAAGCGCGTCGGCCTTGGCGTCGAACGCGTCGACGTTTCTCGTCGGGGCCGACCAATGGCGGCCGCTCCCATCGGGCGTTGCCAGCGCGCGGCGCAAGCCGCTGGCGGCTGTCAATTGATCCTCCGGCCGGTCTCCCCTGAACACCTGGCCGACCTCGAACAGACCCGCGTCGGGATAACCGCGGTCGGCGTTCTTCTGCGCCGCCATAATCAGACCCGGCAGCAGGCTCGGCCGCATGTCGGAAAGCTCGGCGGCGATCGGATTGGCCAGCGTCAGCTCGCCCTTGCCGCCGCCGAACAACTCGGCCTCGGGCCGGGAAATGAACGACCAGGTCACCGCCTCGGTCAGCCCGCGAGCGGCCAGGGCGCGCTTGGCCTTGCGCGTACGCGTCTGGATCGGGGTGAGCACGGGCTTGCGCGCATGGTCGCCGCGCGGAAACGGCGTCGACGGCACCTGGTCGACACCGACGATGCGAACGATTTCCTCGACGATGTCGGCCTTGCCGTGCACGTCGGGCCGCCACGACGGCACCGCCACCTTCACGCGCTCGCCCTGCCCGGCGGCGAAGAAGCCGAGTTTCTCCAGCACACGGCGCACGTCGTTGAAGGGCAGCTTGAGGCCGGTCAGCCGCGGCAACTCGCTCATCGGAAAATCAATGACGTTTTCCTTCGGCGTCGGATCGCCGGCGACCGTGATCTCGCTCGGCTCGCCGCCGCAGAGGTCGAGGACCATTTTACTCGCAAGTTCGAGCCCGGGAACGGTGAAGGCCGGATCGACACCGCGTTCGAAGCGGTAGCGCGCGTCGGAATTGATGTTCAGCTTGCGCCCGGTCCGCGCGGTGGTGAGTTCGTCCCAGAGCGCGGACTCAATCAGCACATCGGTGGTGTTGGCGTCGCAGCCGCTCTCCTCGCCGCCCATGATGCCGGCAAGCGATTCCACCCCCTTCTCGTCCGCAATGACGCACATCCCGTCGTCGAGCGTGTAGGTCTTGCCGTCCAGCGCCAGCAGCGTCTCACCGTTCTTGGCGCGGCGGACGGTGAGGTTGCCCTTCACCTTGGCGGCGTCGAACACGTGCAGCGGCCGGCCTCGGTCGCAGGTGATGAAGTTGGTGATATCGACCAGCGCGTTGATCGGGCGCAGACCGATCGCCGTCAGCCGCTTCTGCAGCCAGGCCGGCGACGGACCGTTCTTCACCCCGCGCACCAGCCGCAACGCAAAGGCCGGGCACAGCTCCGGCGCCGCGATGGTGACGCTGACCGGGCAGGGGAAGGCGCCCTTGACCGGCTTGGGCGCGTTGTCCTTGTAGTCGCCGATCAGCGTGGCGCCGAGATCGCGGGCGATGCCGTTGACGCCGGTGCAGTCCGGGCGGTTCGGCGTCAGGTTGATCTCGATCACCGGATCGCCAAGCCCGGCCCATTCGGCGTAGGACGTGCCGACCGGCGCGTCGGCGGGGGCGACGAACGCCTCCTCCTCCTCGTCGGCGCGCAGGTAGTGGATCTCCTCCGTCGGCTTGCCGTTGCGCACCACGCGGTAGGGTGTGACCAGGAAGCCGAACTCGTCCACGCCGGCGTAGAGGCCCAGGCTGGTGATCA
>CAZUDR010000520.1:0-2599 GCA_964618715.1 uncultured Undibacter sp.
AGTGGGGACGTCAAAACGACGGAATTTCAGCGGCGCTGCGGTTCGTACTCGACCGGCGTACAGCCCCGTCGGCCCGACAGGACGCATTCCTGGTCCCGACGCATCTGCGCCATCTTGTCGACGAGCCAGATGCCGACGGCGATCAGGGCCAGCACGAACACGAAGGCCACGATGTTCACGATCATCCGGTGCCGGTAGTCGTCGGTGCCTTCGCCGCGCTCGTATTTGGCGAGATCGGGAACCGGCGGTACGGGCGGCCGGACCTGTCCGCGGCGGAATGGCAACACGCGCCGTTCCGGCGGGGACGACGACGGTTGATCGGTGCCCATAGCGAATATCTAGCATGCAACCTGTGGCGGTTCGACGGCACCGTCGCATGGGGGCGGGCCGTCGCATGGACGCAATCGGGGCGACCGCCTAGATTGCCGGCCATGCGCGATTCGAGCCGTGCCCGCGTCTCCGTCACCTGGATGGCGGCCTACCTGGTCGCGTTGCAGGCGTTGCTGCTGCCTTTGTCGGTAGTGGCCGCCGCTCCCTTCCTGATGCGCCATTGCACGTCGGTCTCTGTCGCCGGGAATGAGGGACCGGTCGGTCAGTCGGGCTGCCCGTGCGCCGCCGGCTGCGGCATGCAGTGCTGTGCCCAGGCCCTGCTCGCACCGCCGCCTGTCGTTGTGGAGGCCGCGCAATCCTTTGCCGGCGCGATGGTGCCGGAGGCAAGACTGGTCGGCGTCGTCCGCCCGGCCAGTCACCGTCCGCACATCCCGCGCGCGCCGCCTGTGGCCTGACGCTGCCATTCAATCCATTCCGGCAGACGACACGCGCTTCGCGATCGCGAAGTGCCCGACATACGAGGAGTTACGATGACGCGCACGACGATCCTTGCCACGATTCTCGCTATTGGCATGGCTTGGCCGGTCGCCGCCGCCGACGTGACGGCCGGCAGCCTGACAATTTCCGCCCCCTGGGCGCGCGCCACGCCCAGGGGCGCCAGCGTTGGCGGCGGTTACCTGAGCATTACCAACAAAGGTGACGCGCCGGACCGGTTGCTCGGCGGCTCGACCGGCGTTGCGAAGGAAATCGAGATCCATTCAATGACGATGGACAACGGCGTGATGAAAATGCGTCCGGTAACCGGCGGGCTCGAAGTCAAGCCCGGGCAGACGGTCGAGCTGAAGCCTGGCGGTTATCATGTGATGTTCGTCGGACTGAAACACGGCCTCAAGCAGGGAGATCACGTCAAGGCCACGCTGCACTTCGAGAAGGCGGGCAAGGTCGAGGTCGATTTCCCGGTGGAAGGCATCGGCGCCACGCACGGCGGCAGCATGCACAAGCAGCACGGCAAGTGACCAGGGCGCGCGCGGCGCAACGATGAGCGTTGCGCCGCGTCGCGGACTACTTCGGCTCGGCAAAGGGCAGCCCCGCATCCTCCGGCGGCATCATGCGGAATACGTTCAGCGTCATCGAGATCAGCGCATAGTAGCCGAGGATGCCGACCAGCTCGACCATGGCCGCGTCGCCCAGAATGTCGCGAACGCGCTTGTAGGTACGGTCGG
Organism: uncultured Undibacter sp.; assembly: GCA_964618715.1. Classification (GTDB taxonomy): domain Bacteria; phylum Pseudomonadota; class Alphaproteobacteria; order Rhizobiales; family Xanthobacteraceae; genus Pseudolabrys. The sequence continues at coordinate 1,554 of CAZUDR010000520.1, forward strand.
TGACGCGCCGCGTCCTGTAGAGTTCCTGCGCGAAGGCATAGATCGCGCGCTCGTCCCTCGGGGCGGCCTTCGGTTCGCGGCCGGCACGCAGGTCGGCGATGGTCTTCGGCTTGACGCCGGCCTTCTCCGCCATCGGCGCATGTGCGTACCACTCGTATTGCGCGCGCCACGTGCGTGCCGTGCACAAAATCGCGAACTCCGACAGCCGCGGCTCCAGGGCCGTCTTGTAGCGGCAATGGCCGCCCAGCGCCTGGGCGAGCTGGCCGAACTGCGGCGCATGCATCCAGGCGGCGAACGGGCCGCGTGGGGTAATCGAGGCCCCGCGCGGGCCAGCGCGCAGGGCTGACAGCAGTGCGCGCTGATCGTCGTCGAGCTGGTCTTCGTTGAGGACGGCAAGGCGTGGCGCTGGGCGCTTGGTCGGCATGAGCTTGTCCTGAATTCCTGCAGGGAGTGTGGGTTGGCTGTGACGCGGACGGCGAGGGTCGGCTAATATAGCGCAAAACATCCCGATGCCAGGGAGGGCTCCCCGATGGATGATGTCACCAAGTTCACCCCCGACCTCGCGCGCTACGAGGCGCTCATGGACGTCGTGCGCAACCGGCTGACCACGCGCGCGTTCCGTCCCGACATTGCGGTGCCGCGCGAACATGTCGAGATGGTGCTGGAAGCCGCCCGCCATGCGCCGTCCGGGGCCAATGCACAGCCCTGGCACTACATTGTGGTTACAGACCCCGACGTGAAGAAGAAGATCGCAGAATATTTCGTCGCCGAGGCCAGCAAGCGCGCCAGGATGAAGATGAAGTTCCCCACGCCCAATTACCGCGGGCTGGAGACCGCGCCCGGCTTCATCGTGGTTGCGGCCGACTTCCGCTTTGTCAGGGCCTTTCCGGTGCTGCTCGACGGCTCGGATCTCGACAGGCAGTATCAGGCAAATGCGGAGCGTATCCTGCTGCAAAGTGTCGCCGCGTCCACAATGTCGGCGCATCTCGCGGCCGCCGCGCTCGGCTACCAGGTCTGGTGGGTGACCGCGATCGGACAGGACGACG
>CAZUDR010000521.1:0-2594 GCA_964618715.1 uncultured Undibacter sp.
AGGTCGGCGCCTTCCCCACCGGCTGGTCGGAGTGGAACGACTTCTACCGCAACACCGTGCGGCGCTACTGGCGCGGCGACGGCAACCTGATCGGCGACCTCGCCCATTGCATGACCGGCTCGGCCGCCCAGTTCGAGCACAACGGCCGTCACCCGCGCGCCAGCGTCAACCACGTGACCGTGCATGACGGCTTCACGCTGGCCGACTGGACCAGCTACGAGACCAAGCACAACGAGGCCAATGGCGAGGACAACCGCGACGGCTCCGATGACAACCTGAGCACAAATTGCGGCGTCGAGGGACCGACCGACGATCCCGAGATCCTGGCGCTGCGCCGCCGGTTGCGGCGCAACCAGCTCGCCTGCGTGTTCCTCGCCCAGGGCGTGCCGCTGCTGCTCGCCGGCGACGAGGTTGCCAACAGCCAGGACGGCAACAACAACACCTACTGCCAGGACAACGAGATCGGCTGGGTCGACTGGTCGAAGCTGGGCAGTGAGGACGACCTCACGGGGTTCGTTGGCGATTTGACCGACCTGCGGCGCCGCTTCCCGCAGTTGCGGCCGCGCAACTGGCTGAAGGGCGTGCGTCCCGACGGCTCCCATGACGTGAAATGGCTCACGCCCGCCGGAACCGAGATGGAGGAACCCGACTGGAATTTTCCCGACGGCCGCTATCTGTCCTATGTGCTGGCGGCGCCGCAGGAAGGCGGCGAGCCGTTGTACATCGTACTCAACGGTGCGGATCACGCGGTCGACGTCACCTTTCCGCAATGGGCCGGTGTGGCGCACTGGAATTGCCTGGTCGATACCGCCTCCGACCAGCCGGCGGGCCGGCACGCACCGGGCGTGACGTTGAGCGCGCAGCAGCGCTGCGTGCTGGCCTTCACGGGCCTGCCGTGAGCGGACAATACCGTTTCGGACCGCTGATTTCGGAGCACGGCGTCACCTTCCGCCTGTGGGCGCCGGCCGTGCGCGAGGCCGAACTGCTGCTGGTCGCACCGGAGGCCGACACCCTGCCCATGAGCCGGCACGGCGACTGGTTCGAGGCGCACGCGCCGGACGCACGCGCCGGTACGCGCTATCGTTTTCGCATCGACGGCGAACTCGAGATTGCGGATCCGGTCTCGCATTTCCAGCCGGACGATATCGCCGGGCCAAGCGAGGTGATCGACCACGGCAATTACGAGTGGCGTACAGCGCACTGGAAGGGTCTGCCGTGGGAGCAGGCCGTCTTTGTCGAAACGCATGTCGGCACGTTCACCCCGGAAGGCACGTTCCGCGGCATGATCGACCGGCTCGATCATCTCGCCGACACCGGCATTACCGCGCTCGAACTGATGCCGGTGGCGGATTTCCCCGGGCGCTGGAACTGGGGCTATGACGGCGTCCTGCCGTTTGCGCCGGATTCGGGCTATGGCCGGCCGGAGGACCTCAAGGCCCTGATCGACGCGGCCCACGCGCGCGGCATCATGATGTTCCTCGACGTCGTCTACAATCACTTCGGGCCGGACGGTAACTATCTCGGCCGGCTGGTGCCGAAGTTCTTCTCTGACGATCACCACACGCCCTGGGGTGTCGCGATCGACTACCGCGTGCCGGAGGTGCGCGCCTACGTGATCGAGAACGCACTGCACTGGCTGCGCGACTACCGCTTCGACGGGCTGAGACTTGACGCCGTGCATGCCATCGTCGAGCCGGGGGAGCCCCACATCCTTCACGGGCTGGCGGAAGCCGTGAACGAACTGGCCGCCGAAACCGGCCGTCATGTTCATCTGGTGCTGGAGAACGACGACAATGCGGCGCGTTTCCTTGCGCCGCAGTCTAATGTCGACAACGGATTCTATCGTGCGCAGTGGAACGACGACTACCACCACGCCTGGCACGTGCTGCTCACTGCCGAGCAAGCCGGTTATTACCGCGACTACGAGGAGGCGGCAGCCCACGTGGTGCGGTCCCTGGCCGACGGCTTTGCCTATCAGGGAGCAGCCTCGGCCCATCGCGGCGGCCGTCCGCGCGGTGAACCGAGCGCGGGATTGCCGCGCATGGACTTCGTCAATTTCATCCAGAACCATGACCAGATCGGCAACCGGCCCATGGGTGAGCGGCTTTCGGTGCTGGCCAGACCGGAGGCGCTGGAGGCGGCGCTTTCCGTGCTGATGCTGCAGCCGGGGCCGCCGCTGATGTTCATGGGTGACGAATGGGGCGCGACCGAACCGTTTCCATTCTTCTGCGACTTTGCCGGTGACCTCGCGGATGCAGTGCGCGCGGGGCGCAAGCGGGAATTTGCCGAGGCCTATGCCCTGCATGGCGACGAAATTCCGGATCCGCTCACCGCGGACACCCGCGCCATGGCCATGCTCGACTGGACTGCGCGCGAAAAGCCGGCACACGCCGCGCGTCTCGCGCTGACACGCGGGCTGCTGGCCGCGCGCCGTCACCACATTGTGCCGCTACTGCCCGCGATGATCGGCCCCGGCGACGTGCACTTCGACGATAGCGTGCTGCGCGCGCACTGGCGCGCCGGCAACAAGTCGCTGATGCTGTTGGCGAACCTGTCGGATGCTGCGACACTGGCGCCGGCGGAAATGACCTGGG
>CAZUDR010000522.1:0-2594 GCA_964618715.1 uncultured Undibacter sp.
CATCGAGATCGATGCCGACAAGGGCACCATGAACGTCAAGGTGTCGGACGAGGAACTGGCCAAACGCAAGAAGGACTGGAAGGCGCGCGAGAGTGAGTACGGATCCGGCTACCTGTGGAAATACGCCCAGCAGGTCGGTTCAGCGGTTGATGGCGCGATCACCCATCCCGGCGGGTCCGGCGAAAAGGTTTGCTATGCAGATACGTGATTTCCTGTTGCCAGCGATGGCGGTTGCCGCCGGCCTGACGGCCGCGACGGCGCTTGCCTTCGACGGCAGCAAGTCCGGCGACAAGGTCACGGCGGCGACGCCGGTGACGCCGATGGAGGCGTTCCGCTCCGGCGCGCATTTCCTCAAGGCCGGCGAGAAGGCGAAGGCTGTCAACTCGCTCGAATACGCCGCCGAGAAAGGTCATGCACTGGCTCAGTGGAAACTCGGCCGCATGTATGCGGAAGGCGACGGCGTTACCCAGGACGACCTCAAGGCATTCGAGTACTTCCGCCGCATCGCCGACGGCCATGCCGACGACAATCCGAACACGCCGCAGTCCCGCTTTGTCGCCAATGCCTTCGTCTCGCTCGGTCACTACTACCTTGAAGGGATCCCGAATACGCAGATCAAACGCGATCCCGTCCGCGCGCGCGAGATGTTCGGTTACGCGGCATCCTATTTCCGCGATCCCGATGCCCAGTACTATCTGGGCCGGCTCTATCTCGACGGTGTCGGCGCTTCGCAGGATCCGCGAACCGCGGCGCGCTGGTTCGTGCTCTCTGCACAGAAGGGCCAGTGCCGTGCCCAGGCCATGCTCGGCGCCATGCTGTTCCAGGGCGATCACGTGCCACGTCAGGCGGCGCGCGGGCTGATGTGGCTGACGCTCGCCAAGGACAACGTCAAGGACGCTTCGGTCGCCGATCAGGCCTGGATCAACCGGCTCTACGACAGTGCCTTCAGCCAGGCGTCCGAAGACGAGCGCGCGCTGGCTCTGGTCTATCTCAAGCGCTGGCTGGAGCGACGGCCCGAGTAGCCCCCATCAATGTGAGGGCTGCGAATTTCAGCATCCGTCAGGAATTTGCGGGTTTGCGCGCCGGTCCGCTCGCCGGGGCGGTCTCGCTGGTCCTGGACAGATCGGGCGGCCACGATCCCAGCCACGTTTCGAGCTTTATGACCGGTGGCGGGACGCCGAAATCAACCAGGCTCGGGTCGATCGCGTAATAGCCGCCGCCGACTTCCTGCATCACGGCCGTGTTGCGCTGAAATACGTCAACGACGTTCGAGCCGGACAGTTGCGCCACGCGGTGGTAACGGAACAGGCCGTTCTGTTCCATCAGGGTCATGTAGGTCCAGGTGTTGACCGCCTCGTCGACGCAGTCCAGCTGCGTCGGATCCCCCCTATTGGGCAGGACGAGCATGTCCTTGTGCGTCCACTGGTGGACCGCCGTGCCGGTTTTCGCTCCGACCACCTTCTGCATCTCTGCAACGGCACGCGCGATCTGCTGGCGCTCGGCCCTGGCGTTCTTCGCGGGCGGCGAAAAGAGTACCGTCACGCGCCGCCACTCGGCCGGGGTCACGCTGACCGAAGACTTGGCGGTGCAGTTGAAACCGTGACACTCGCTGAAATCATCCAGCGTGGGACCGGGATGGGCGAACCGGTCGAGATAGACCGTATTCAGGTTGAGGTTGTTGCCCGAGTTGAGGCTGCCTTGCGCACAGGCAGATATCGCGAGCGCACCGGCAAGGCAGACCATAACGTTACGCACACGCACTGCCGGCTCCCATGAACACCGCCGTATACTAGCCGATGTCGCTGCGGGGCAGAACCGGGGGTTGCGACCGTTATCGGACATCAGCGCCCCGCGATGTCCAGATCGACATACACCGGGACATGGTCGGAGGGCTTGTCCCAGCCGCGCACCTTGCGATCGATGCCGGCGTCGACGAGCCGGTCCGCCGCCTGCGGCGACAGGAGCAGGTGATCGATGCGGATACCGTCGTCCTTGGCGAAGGCGCCGGCCTGGTAATCCCAGAAGGTGTAAAGACCCCCGTCGTCGCTCACCGCCCGCACCGCATCGGTCAGACCAAGATTGATCAGGGCGCGAAACCTTTCACGCGTTGGCCTCAGAAAGAGGGCGTCGTTCTTCCAGGCGTCGGGACGTTTGGCGTCGAGCGGAGTGGGGATGACATTGTAGTCGCCGGCCAGCACAAATGGCTCCTCCAGCGCCAGTCGCTCGCGTGAAAAATCAATCAGCCGATCCATCCATTTAAGTTTGTACGCGTATTTGTCGGTATCCGGCGGATTGCCATTGGGCAGATAGAGGCTGACCACCCGCAGCGCTCCGGTTTTGGTGGACACCAGCGCCTCGAGAAAGCGCGCCTGCACGTCGCCGTCGTCGCCGACCAGGCCGGGCGCCACCTCGTCGAAGGGGAGTTTGGACAGCAGTGCCACCCCGTTGAAAGTCTTCTGCCCGTGCACTGCGACATTGTAGCCCAATGCCTCGAACGGCTCGCGCGGAAAGGCATCGTCCGTGCACTTGATCTCCTGCAGGCAGGCGATGTCCGGCGCGCGCTCCGCCAGCCATGCCTGCAGGCTGTCCAGCCG
>CAZUDR010000523.1:0-2593 GCA_964618715.1 uncultured Undibacter sp.
CACGGCGTAGCTGGGGCCGGCCACGACTAGATCGAGCTGGCTTTCCGTCATCACATCGAGTTGCGGATTGAGCACGTATTCGTGCTTGATGAAGCCGACCCGGGCCGCTCCGATCGGGCCCATGAACGGCGCGCCAGACAGGGTCAGGGCTGCCGAGGACGCGACCAGTGCCAGGATGTCGGGATCGTTCTCAAGATCGTGCGACAGCGTGGTGACGATAACTTGCGTCTCGCACCGCCAGCCGTCCGCGAACAGGGGCCGGATCGGGCGGTCGATGAGACGCGAGACCAGCGTTTCCTTTTCGGTCGGACGACCCTCGCGCTTGAAGTAGCCGCCGGGAATGCGGCCGGCGGCATAATATTTCTCCTGGTAGTCCACGGTCAGTGGCAGGAAGTCGACGCCTTCGCGTGGACTTTTGGCTGCCACGGCGGTGGCGAGCACGGTGGTCTCGCCGTAGGTGGCGAGCACGGCACCGTCGGCCTGCCGCGCAATGCGGCCGGTCTCCAGGGTGAGCTTGCGCCCGCCCCAATCGAGGTCAACTCGATGAATGTCGAACATTTTTTGTCTCTCACGGTTCGAGGCCCGCCCGAAGGCCATGAGCAAGACGGCGAGAGGCTGTCACGCGGCGCCGCGGGAGCGGAGTGCAGACAGCGTCTGGCGATCCTGCCATGGCATTCGACCTGGCCTGGTGGCAGTCCCGATTCTCGTCGGGGCCCTGCCTCATGTCCGGCGGCGCCATTCGCCGCCGTTTCAAATCAGCGAACATGGTATTGCCGTTCGCTGCACGAAATCGCGCCGGGCCATTTGCCCCGCGCGGGTATAAGATCACCGGCGGATGCCGAGCTTCTCGATCAACGCCTTGTAGCTGGCTTCGTTGGAACGCCGCAGATAGTCGAGCAATTGCCGGCGCTGACTCACAAGCTTGAGCAAGCCGCGACGGGAATGGTTGTCCTTGGCGTGGGTCTTGAAATGCTCGGTCAGATTGCTGATGCGCTCCGAGAGGATCGCGATCTGTACTTCCGGCGACCCGGTGTCGCCGGGCTTCTTGGCAAACTGCTGAATCACTTCGGCCTTGCGGCCGGCTGTTACCGACATCGGTCATCCTTTCTTGGCGCCGGCTCTGCCTGTCAGGCCGGTCAGGTTGAACACGCGCTTGGGGACGATTTCACCGCGATCCACCTCGGCCAGGGCCAGCAGCTGACCCTCCACCGTGACGTAGACCGGCCCATGCAAAATGGGAGCGTCCCGTCCGCGCAACACAACGGCCTGGCCGCGTTGCAGCCTTGCCGCATCAGCCCTGCCGACGGCCAACGCCGGGATGTCGTCCAGCGCGGTCTCGACGGGCATGAGCGCGTCGGCGAGGCTGACCTCGCCGGCCGCGGCTCTATGACACAGAGCCTCCAGGTCTTCCAGCAAAATCATGGTTTCTTCGCCAAGGGGGCCGACAGCGACCCGGCGCAGGGCGGCGACATGACCGAAACAGCCCAGCGCGCGCCCGAGATCGCGCGCCAGCGCCCGTACATAGGTACCCTTCCCGCATTCGGCGGCCAGCACCGCGTGGTCGCGGTCGGGAGTCTCGATCAGTTCCAGACGGCTGATTTCGACCGGCCGGGCGCTCAGTTCGACCGCCTCGCCGTCCCGGGCGAGGTCATAGGCCCGCTCCCCCTCAACCTTGATGGCGGAATAACGCGGCGGCACCTGCTCGATGATGCCGGTGAATGCGGGCAGCGCCGTGCGGATCGCGTCCGCCGTCGGCCGCGCGTTGCCGGTCTCGGTGACCCGGCCTTCGGCATCGTCCGTATCCCGCTCCTCGCCCCAGCGGACCGTGAAGCGGTAGAACTTCCGGCCATCCATGACGAAGGGCACCGTCTTGGTGGCTTCACCCAGCGCGATCGGCAGGCAGCCCGAGGCGAGCGGATCGAGCGTGCCGGCGTGGCCGGCCCGGCGGGCACTGAACAGACGCTTGATGATGCTGACCGCGTGGGTCGACGTCATGCCGACCGGCTTGTCGAGCACCAGCCAGCCGTGCACGTCGCGCTTGTCGCGTTTGAACTGCTTGCGGCGCTTCCCGCTGCCCATTCCCTCGGGGGCGTCCGCAGCGTGGGTCTCGAGGGATGCATGCGGCTGCAGGCTTCGAGACGGCAACTTCGGCGTCCCCTCGGCACGAGGCTGATAGAGGTTGTCGTTGTCGTTCACGCGTCGTCCTCGTGATCCAGGTCGCGTTTGACCTCCGGCGATCGCAGAAGCTTGTCGATGCGCTCGGCTTCCGCGAAGCGTTCGTCGATGCGGAAGCGGATGTCGGGGGCAAATTTCAGGTTGACGCGGTGGGCAATCTCTCCGCGAAGAAACCTGCGGTGCCGCTCGAAGGCGCCGAGCACCGCCTGTGCATCACGTCCGCCCATCGGCATCACATAAATGGTGGCGAGGCGCAGGTCCGGACTCATGCGCACTTCAGGGATGGTGATCATGTGGCTTTCCAGGACCGGATCGTGCACGTCGCCGCGCGTCAGCATGTCGGCGAGCGCATGGCGCACCAGCACGCCGACGCGCAGCTGCCGCTGCGAGCCGCCGGGAGCGCTGTCGCGCTGCTTGT
>CAZUDR010000524.1:0-2590 GCA_964618715.1 uncultured Undibacter sp.
CACTTATTACGTAGTGGCGCACTTCCACTATGTACTCTCGCTCGGCGCCGTGTTCGCCATTTTCGGCGGCTGGTATTACTGGTTCCCGAAGATGACCGGCTACATGTACAACGAGACCATCGGCAAGCTGCACTTCTGGGTCACGTTTATCGGCGTGAACCTGGTGTTCTTCCCGCAGCACTTCCTCGGCCTCGCCGGTATGCCGCGCCGCTACATCGACTACCCGGACGCCTTCGCCGGCTGGAACCTGATTTCGTCCTACGGCTCCTACATCTCGGGACTGGGCGTAATCATCTTCTTCATCGGCATGGTTGAGGCATTCACCAGGAAGCGGGTGGCCGGAGACAATCCATGGGGTGCCGGCGCCACGACGCTGGAGTGGACCCTGTCCTCGCCGCCGCCGTTCCACCAGTTCGAAACGCTCCCGCGCATCAAGTAAGGATTGGCCGGCGCGATGTCGCTCGTCAGTGAAGGCGCAGACCTCCGCGGGCCGGTTTTCACCGGCCGCGATGCCGCATATGCCGAGCCGAGTCTCGCCGGCGTCGGCGATTATCTCGCGCTGATGAAGCCCCGGGTGATGTCGCTGGTGGTGTTTACCGCGCTGACCGGGCTGGCGGTCGCGCCGGCCCATCTTCATCCGGTGATGGCCTTCACCGCACTGCTGTGCATTGCCGTCGGTGCGGGCGCTGCCGGTGCGCTCAACATGTGGTACGACGCCGACATTGACGCCCGCATGGTGCGCACGGCGCGGAGGCCGGTGCCCATGGGGCGGGTGCAGCCCGGGGAGGCGCTTGCCTTCGGGCTGACGCTGGCCGGATTTTCCGTCGCCACGCTCGGCCTGATGGTGAGCTGGGCCGCCGCCGCGCTGCTCGCCTTCACCATCTTCTTCTACGCAGTCGTCTACACGGCCTGGCTCAAGCGGGCGACGCCGCAGAACATCGTCATCGGCGGCGCTGCCGGTGCCTTCCCGCCGATGATCGGCTGGGCGGCCGCGACCGGCTCGCTGTCGCTCGAGCCGGTGCTGTTGTTCCTCATCATCTTTTTCTGGACACCGCCGCACTTCTGGGCGCTGGCGCTCTATCGAACCGACGACTACGCGCGCGCCGGCATTCCCATGCTGCCGGTCGTAGCCGGCGACGGCGCCACGCGACTGCAGGTTCTGCTCTACACCGTGATCCTGGTGCCGCTCGGCGTTGCGCCCTGGGGTTTCGGCTTTGCCGGCCTCCTGTACGGCGCCACTGCGGCCATTTCCGGCGCGGTGATGCTGCTGCTGGCCTGGCAGGTCTACAACGAGCGCCGGCCTGCCGACCGCGCCAGCCGCAACCTGTTCGCTTTCTCGATCCTCTATCTGTTCCTGCTCTTCGCCGTGCTGCTGGTCGAGCGCGGCTGGGGCGGCGCGCTGCTCGGGTGGGCCGCGACGTGAACCGGATTGTTGCCATGGATGACAAGCGAACGGAAGAGAAGGGCGTCGTGCTCAGCGAGGCGCAGAAGCGCGCCCGCCGCTCGCGCTCGATCGCGATCGCCATCGCACTGGCCGCGCTGGTGGTCCTGTTTTACGCGATCACGCTGGTCAAGGGACCGGGCGTGCTGAACCGCCCGCTATAGGTCTACAGACACCATGACCACACCCGCGCAAGATCCGGAACGCACGACACTGCGGCGCGACGCGGCGGTCGCCGCCACCTGCGGCGCAGTCGTCGCCGCCATGGTCGGCGCCAGTTTTGCTGCGGTTCCGTTGTACAACTGGTTCTGCCGCACGACCGGCTTTGCCGGCACCACCCAGGTCGCCGCCGAGGCGCCCGGCCAGGTGCTGGGCCGCAAACTCACGATCCGCTTCGATTCAAATGTTATGCCCGGCCTTCCCTGGAAATTCATTCCCGAGCAGAACCAGATCGACGTGCGCATCGGCGAAGTGACGACCGTGCACTACAAGGTCATCAACGAGGCCGCCCGCACCACCACCGGGCAGGCCTCCTATAACGTATCGCCCCCGACCGTTGGTGCCTATTTCACCAAGATCAACTGCTTCTGCTTCACGCAACAGACGATGAAAGCCGGCGAGACGCGCGAGATGGCCGTTGTGTTCTACGTCGATCCGGCGCTTGTCAGGGACCGCGATCAGGATCTGCTCAACACCATCACGCTGTCCTACACTTTCTTTGCTGTCCCGGACGCGCAGCCGCTGGCGCGTGTCGGGGACAGGAACTCGAACAGGCTGTAACGAGCCGGGGAACGGGCGGCGCCACGCCGCAAAGGGGACTGGAACGGAGACGACGACGATGGCCGAGGCCCACGCTAATCAACACGACTACCACCTGGTCGATCCGAGCCCGTGGCCGGCGGTCGGCTCCATATCCGCCTTCATCACGGCGGTCGGCGCCATCGCGTGGATGCATGACATGTTTCCCGCCGCGCCGCTGGTCTTTGGCCTCGGCGTGATCGGCATTCTGTACACGTTCATCGGCTGGTGGCGCGACGTCATCCGCGAAGCGGAGTTCGAGGGCTATCACACCCGCGTCGTGCAGATCTCGCACCGATACGGCATGATCCTGTTCATCGCCTCCGAGGTGATGTTCTTCGTCGCCTGGTT
>CAZUDR010000525.1:0-2587 GCA_964618715.1 uncultured Undibacter sp.
CCGACGATAATGTATTTCCCGCCCTTGACCAGACTGTCGTAGCCGACGCGCGCGCTCGCCGAGGAGCCGACCAGATCGATCACCGCCCAGGCACCGGCGCCCTCGCCCGTCAGTTTCATGATCTGCTGCGTCGCGTCGGGCGCACCGCCATCGACGACATGCGCGGCGCCGGCCTTTTTTGCCGCCTCGCGCTTGGCCGGATCCACATCGACGACGATCGCGCTGTGGCCGCCCATCTTCTGATGGAGCGCCAGGCACATCAGCCCGAGCCCGCCGGCGCCAATGATGACCGTCGGCTCGGTCTTCAGTGTCGGCACTTTCTTCAGCGCGCCATAAGTCGTCACGCCCGAGCAGGCGAGCGGCGCGGCACGGTCCGGGGGCAGGTCGCCGATGTCGAAGAGGTATTTCGCATGCGGCACGAGCACGTGCGTCGCGTAGCCGCCGTTGGAGAAGACGCCAAGGCTCTTCATGGTGCGGCAGAGATTGTCATCGCCGCGCAGGCAGGCCGGGCATGTGCCGCAGCCGATCCATGGATCCGCCAGCATGCGCTGGCCGACCTTGACGCCCCTCGCGTCCGGTCCGAGCGCGACCACTTCGCCCACGTTCTCGTGCCCGAGCGTCAGCGGCAGCTTCATGCCGCGGTCTTCCAGGTTCAGCTTCTTGCCGCCGCCCATATCGAAGTAGCCGTCGGCGATGTGCAGGTCGCTGTGGCACACGCCGGCCGCAAGCACCTTCAGAAGCACCTCGGTACCCTTGGGCTCGGGCGTCGGCTGCTCGCTGGGCTGCAATGGCTGGCCGCAGACGCAGACCTGGAACATGCGCATGTCGTTTTACTCCCGCATATCTTGTGTTGGTGCCGGCCACCCGGCGCAAGACACGTCGAAGCAACGTGCCCGTCGACCCTGGCAGGCCGCAGAATAGCCGGGTCATGCCCGGCCATGACAAGGAACCACAGTCCGCCAGCGCCGTCACCAGTCCGATTTTGCAGGCATTTTCCGCCCACCCTCGAATATCTTCGCCGGCAGCCGGTGACTTCCCCCGTCCGCTCCGCTATCCCGATGGACCCATGGCTTCGCTTGCTCTCGACACCGGCGTCCGCGCATCCGAACCGTCCGCCCGCGGCGCGGGCGAACTGATCAATGCGCGTGCAATTGCTGCCGAGCTCGAAAAGCTCGCCGCCCGTCACCACGGCGACGAGCGCGACCTTCGCTCGCAGGTGGCGAAAAGTCTCAAGACGGCGCTCAACGACGGCACTGCGAAGGCGGAAAAACTGCTGCTGAAGGACCGCCATGGCCGCCGCTGCGCCGAGCGGCTCTGCCGGATGGAAGACGAGATCATCCGCATCCTGTTCGATTTCGCGCGCAAGCATCTCTATCCGTCGCAGAATCCGTCCGAGGCCGAGCGCATGGCGGTGGTCGCCACCGGCGGTTACGGCCGCGGTCTGCAGGCGCCGGGCTCCGACATCGATCTGCTGTTCCTGCTGCCCTACAAGCAGACCGCCTGGGGGGAATCGATCGCGGAAGCGATTCTCTATTGCCTGTGGGATATGGGGCTGAAGGTCGGCCATGCCACGCGTTCGATCAACGAGTGCATCCGCCAGTCCAAGGCGGACATGACCATCCGCACCGCGATTCTTGAAGCCAGATATCTGCTCGGCGACCGTGCATTGTTCGACGAACTTGTTACCCGCTTCGACGAGGAGGTGCAGCGCGACACCGCCGCCGACTTTGTCGCCGCCAAGCTGGCCGAGCGTGAGGAGCGTCACCGCCGCGCCGGACAGTCACGCTACCTGGTCGAACCCAACGTCAAGGACGGCAAAGGCGGCCTGCGCGACCTGCACACCCTGTTCTGGATCGCCAAATACGTCTATCGCGTGCGCGAGCCGGCCGAGCTGATCAAGCATGGCGTCTTCGACCGCGAGGAATACCGCCTGTTCCGGAAGTGCGAGGATTTTCTCTGGTCGGTGCGCTGCCACATGCACTTCGTCACCGGCCGCGCGGAGGAGAGGTTGTCCTTCGACATCCAGCGCGAGATCGCGGTGCGGCTCGGCTACACCGCGCATCCGGGTCTGCGCGACGTCGAGCGGTTCATGAAGCACTACTTCCTGATCGCAAAGGACGTGGGCGACCTCACCGCCATCCTCTGCGCCGAGCTGGAGGACAGCCACGCCAAGAGCGTGCCCGTCCTGAGCCGCGTGATGGCGCGGCTGCGCCCGGTCAAACGCACAACGCTCGCAGACAACGACGACTTCATGGTCGAGAACAACCGCATCGACCTGGCCAACGCCAATGCCTTCAAGCGCGATCCGGTCAACCTCATCCGCATCTTCCAGCTGGCGCAGAAGCGCAATCTTGCCTTCCACCCCGACGCCATGCGCGTGATCACGCGCTCGCTCAAGCTGGTAGACGCCAGGCTGCGTGAGGACCCGGAAGCGAACAAGCTGTTCCTGGAGATTCTGACGTCCAGGAACGATCCCGAGACGGTACTGCGGCGGATGAACGAATCGGGCGTGCTTGGCAAGTTCGTGCGCGCCTTCGGCAAGATCGTCGCGATGATGCAGTTCAACATGTACCACCACTACACGGTG
>CAZUDR010000526.1:0-2586 GCA_964618715.1 uncultured Undibacter sp.
TTGGCCCGGACTGGATCAGCTTCCGTGCTTCGTCCTCGACTAGCTTGGCCATCTGGATTCCGTCCAGGCCCCGATAGGTTTTCGGCGCCAATGACAAACGGCCCCGGCGGAACCAGAACACCGTCTCGTCATTGCCGAGGCCGGAAGCGTCAATCCCGATTGACCACGGCGTTTGGGGCGGCTGGTCGATCGACGAGATCGGTGTGCGTTCGGCAATGGTAATCAGCTCGGTCGAGATCAGCGCGTTTGCAACAGCGGCATTGTAATCTCGATCTACCTGAGAGGCCATCGTGGTCGGAAGCAGTTCGGACTTTTGCTTGAGATACCACGGCTCTTCGCTCGGCTCTATCGCTGGGTTAACGCGCTTTCTTGGATCGTCTTTCCAATCAAAGATGAAGACTTGGTCGTTGGGCAGGAAGTGACGGAGGCGGTAGAAGAGGTTGCCAACTCCGTTAACGGTCGAGATGTAGATACGGCAATCGGTGTTTTGAGATAGGGCGGACTCTGCCATGTCTTGGTGTTCAAGGTGGGCGTACTCGTCAGCAAAATATAACGAACTTCGGCCACCACGTCCGATCTCATCTCCGATTTCCCCTTTGATTACCGCGCCATTTTCCTTATTCGGCACCACCATTGCCTTGCGACCCTGCTTCCAGTCTCGCGGCAGGAAGATCTCGGGCAGGTTATCGATGAAGAACCGGACTTTCCAAAAGATCGAGTCTGGGTCGTTGTCGCCGTTGTCTACGAGTTCTTTTTTGCGCGAGCCGAATCCAATAACGGACTGGGGCTCGAAGAGCCACATACACGCCGCACAAGCGACGCAAAGCCAAGTGAAACCAACCTCACGGGATTTCTCACCTAGGCCGCGCTTCCGCGCACGCCACAGGTCGTATACCCAGCGAACATAGGCTTCTTGCTTGGGGAAGAGAATAAAGGGTATTTTCTTCTTCCCATCGTCTTGTCTCGGGTCAAACGTCGTACCCCAATCGCTTATGAACTCGGCCCAGTTAGTACGGTAGAACGCGAGCAACGACGGGATGGCGCCCTTGTTTGACAGCAGTCGGGTAAGCGCCCGTTGTCGATACTCGAGAACGGGGTCGTAGTCCGGGGCGGCAAAGTTGATTGTGGGGCGGGGCATCAGAGCCGGTCTTCGCTAACGCGACTCGTCGTCGAGGATATCCTCAAGAGACTGCACGGGCACTGCCGCGGCTTCGCCTTGTGACCCTGCATCCTCGATCGGCTCGGTTTGATGGACCAGTCGATAGTATGCTTGATGCGGATTCAGCTCCTTCCCCCGCAACGCCGGATCGGCGACACCGGAGACTTTCGCATTCAGTGTTATCTCACGCTTGTCTTGGTAATACTGGATCGGCGCCGATCCGGGGGCTTCGCTCACATCGAATTCCGGCAAGTGCCGCATCATGAACATGGCTGCGGTCGCCGAACCTCCCTCAAGCATTTGCTCGTAGCTGTCGGCGATGGCCGTAAGACAGCGAGAGATAATCGAACGAAACTCGGGGCGCCGCATCCCGAGCCGCTGAAGCGATAACGGACCGGCGCAGCCGAGGTGGAGTGCTAGGCCGTTCAGCTTTGGCTTTTGCCCGACCGCATAACTGACCTCGAAGTACTCATTTGCGCGAGTTGCGAGTTCTTCTATGGTTTCAGGAATGACGCCGCTGGCAGGCCGGACTTGGTACTCGAACGTTGGGTGCGCTGCCAACTTGTCTTCGACGCGCTGCTCGTACAGCTGCCGCGCCGTGTAGTAATCCGTTACAGGAATAAATGAAGTATGCCGTTCGACTTTGTTTCCATCAGGGTCGTACTTATAGAAGGAGCTTCCGGCGACAAGTTCCTGCATACGAGGATTGGATGGACGTTTTCGGTCCACGGGCGGATCGCCGAGGCGTACGTTTGTAGCTGTTGGATCGCGCTTGAAACCCATGTCAGTTTAACCTCAATAAGCAAAGCGCAGCCGGCGGGAGTCTCGAGCACGAAGTCGGGTTGGAGCCATCGGGATTCGCTGCGAAGCCAGCGGTGGTCGTGTAGGAGCCACCCAAGTGGGTCGGCATAGTTCGTTCGCAGCCAGTGACCGACTCGGCGCTCATATGTTAGCCCTCGCGCCCGAGAGCCCGTTTGACGCGTTGGGACGTGCCGTGGGGTTGCCCAGGGGATACGGGAGACGAAGGACGAGCCTCCTGCCAGGCCGGTGAGTGCCGAATCGGGGAGTGCTCGCACGCTAGTTCGTCTTGCCACTGCTGCCTCAGCCGCGCCAGTCGGGGCGCCCTCATTTCGAATCCTCCGCGTCGAGGTGTCCGTCGATCCAAGTTTCCAGCTTGGCCTGGTCGTCGCGCGCCAGCCCCGGCTCGTACGCCGCGCACCCGCCACAGTCGCGCGGCCAACTCTTCTCAAGCACGCATCGCCGGTCAGCGGCGCGGAAGTGGTAACAGGGAGTCCAGGTCATGAGCTCTCCGACGATTGGCGGCTTTCGTCAATCGTCGCTCGGGCCGAGGGAGAAGTCAAGGGCAATATTGAGGTGGGTTGGGAGTCGAATGTGAAAATTATTTCTAATTTTGAGACCAAGGTCTA
>CAZUDR010000527.1:0-2585 GCA_964618715.1 uncultured Undibacter sp.
ACGACCCCTTGTCGGCGATGATCAGCGTGCGCTCGAACTGGCCGGTGTTGCGCTCGTTGATGCGGAAATAGGTCGACAGCTCCATCGGGCAGCGGACGTCCTCCGGCACGTAGACGAAGGATCCGTCGGAAAAGACCGCCGAATTGAGCGTGGCGAAGAAGTTGTCCGACGTGGGCACCACCGAGCCGAGATACTTTTTCACCAGCTCCGGATGCTCGCGGATCGCCTCCGAGATCGGCATGAAGATGACGCCGGCCTTTTTCAGCTCTTCCTTGAAGGTGGTGGCGACCGAGACGGAATCGAACACGGCGTCGACCGCCACGCGACCCGAATAGGAGCCGCCGCCGGTGACCTCATCGTCCAGCGCGCTCGGCTCGCCCTGCTTGCGCACGCCGGCGAGAATTTCCTGCTCTTTCAGCGGAATTCCGAGCTTCTCGTAGGTGCGCAGAATTTCGGGATCGACTTCGTCGAGCGACTTCGGCGCTTTGAACGCCTTCGGTGCCGAATAATAGTAGAGGTCCTGATAATCGATCTTTGGATATGACACGCGGGCCCAGGTCGGCTCGCGCATGGTCAGCCAGCGCTTGTAGGCTGCCAGCCGCCACGCCAGCATCCATTCCGGTTCGTTCTTCTTGGCCGAAATGAAACGGATCGTGTCTTCCGACAGGCCCTTGGGGGCCTTTTCGGATTCGATGTCGGTGACGAACCCGTATTTGTATTGATCAACGTCGATGAGGCGGACCTGATCGACGGTCTCCCGTACGGCCGGCATTCTTCCCTCCGCTCACGGTTGCAAGGACCGCGGGTTGGATGTGTCGGTTATGGTGACTTTGCGCTGTTTCCGGTGCGCTAAATCCCTGTTCAATTGATCCTGGTGGTTCGCGCTTCGACCGCTGTCACGCCGCGAGCTCGCGTCTCTCCTTAAGTAGTGATCCTGCAAGCATATTCCAAGTTTCCAGCAGGCACTCCACGTCCGCCTCGGTGGTGCTCCAGCCGAGGCTGATGCGCAAGGCGCCGCGCGCCAGCGCCGGTTCCACCCCCATAGCCGCCAGAACCGTGGAGGGCTGCACCTTGCCGGACGAGCAGGCGGCCCCGGAGGAAATCGCTATGCCGTTGAGATCGAAGGCAATTATGGCAGTCTCCGCCTTCAGCCCGGGAACCGCGACCAGCGTCGTGTTAGGCAGCCGGTCGGCGCCGGTGCCAAAAATCACCGCCTGCGGCGTCGCCGCCAGAATGCCCCCCTCCAGCCGCGCCCGCAGGCGGGCCATGCGAACGGCATCCTCCTGCCTTGCGGTTTCGGCAACCGCTGCAGCCGCGCCAAATCCGGCAATGGCGGCCACATTCTCGGTGCCGGCGCGCAGGCCCCTTTCCTGGCCGCCGCCCCTGATAAGCGAATCGGCAATGTGAATGTCGCCGCGCCGCACCAGCGCGCCGGCGCCCTGCGGGCCGCCGAGCTTGTGGGAGGACAGGGTCAACAGATCGGCCTGCAAGTCGTCGATGCGGCATTCAATTCGGCCGGCGCCTTGCACGGCATCCACGTGGAGCAGCCCGCCGGCGCCATGAACGATGGCGGCGATGTCGCGGATTGGCTGGATGACACCCGTCTCGTTATTGGCGAGCATGACCGACACCAATGGTCGCCCGGCCGTGGCGATGGCCTTTTCAAGGGCGCCGAGATCGACCACGCCCTCCGTTGTCACCGTCAACTCCTCCACCGCGTCGGCGGCAAACCGGCCGCCACAACGCACCGAGGGGTGTTCGATCGCCGGGACGAACAGACGGTCGCGCGGTTCCCTGCTGGCAGCGGCCTCGAGCGCGGGCGTCAGCGCCAGCATGTTGGCTTCGGTTGCCCCGCTGGTGAAGGTGACGTTCTTCGGCTCCGCCCCCACCAGGGCCGCAACCCGGCCACGCGCCCCTTCGATGAGGTGGTGAGCGGCACGCCCTTCCGCATGCACTGAGGAGGCATTTCCGGTCCGGTCGAGGGCGTCGATCAACGCGGCGCGCGCTTCCGGCCGCAGGGGAGCGGTGGCGTTCCAGTCGAAATAAACCCGATTCTTCATCTGGTTCCGGTAGTTTCTTAACGTGTGACAGCAGAACGCTTAAAAAGCTTGCTTTTTGACCTTGGGGTCGTGCTAGAAGCCCGCGTTCACGAAACTCGAGGTTATAGCCTCTGTTGCGCGTCTGAACAGCCGAAATCATATAATTAGAACAATTCTAATGAAGGGCCTCCGAGACCCTCGGGCGCCCAGCCAACCCTGAGGCCGCGACAGCCAGCGGCGGCAACCCGGTTCGAGGTCGATCGTAATGCCCGAAGTCATCTTTACCGGCCCCGCCGGACGCATCGAGGGCCGGTACCATCCCGCGCGGCAAAAGAACGCGCCGATCGCTATCATCCTGCATCCGCACCCGCAGTTCGGCGGGACGATGAACCACCCGATCATTTACCAGCTCTATTACGCTTTCGTGCATCGGGGATTTTCGGCGCTCCGCTTCAATTTCCGCGGCGTCGGCCGCAGCCAGGGCTCGTTCGACCACGGCCAGGGCGAATTGTCGGACGCCGCGGCGGCGCTGGACTGGGCGCAGAC
>CAZUDR010000528.1:0-1347 GCA_964618715.1 uncultured Undibacter sp.
CCTGCGCGGCAGCGGTCTTGGTCAGCGCATTGAAGAGCGTCGACTTGCCGACATTGGGCAGGCCGACAATGCCGCATTTGAATCCCATGACTCAGGTCCGTGCCGTCTTGTTGTTTGAACTTGTCGGGGTCATTCGGCATCCGGCGCATCAGGTTCGGCGCCGAAACCCTTGGCCTCCATGGCAAGATGGACCCGGTTCTGGAAGCTGGAGTCCTTGCCGGTAACCAGGAAAGCGGCATTGTCGGCCATCACATCGCACAAGGCCTCCACCCACGGCCATTCGCCCCTGGTGAAATCGCCGAGCACATGCATCGGCACCAGTTCCTTCACCTCGGGCTTGCCGATGCCGATGCGCACGCGCCTGTAATCATTGCCGATGTGGGCGGTCACCGAGCGCAAGCCGTTGTGCCCGGCGACGCCGCCGCCGGTCTTCACCCGTACCTTGCCGGGCTTCAGATCGACTTCGTCGTGAAAGACCACGACGTTGCCAGGCTCGATCTTGTAGAAGCGGCTCGCCTCCTGCACCGCACGTCCGGACTCGTTCATGTAGGTGCCCGGCAGCAGCAGCAGCACACGTTCGCCGCCAATCGTGCCGTCCACCGCCACGCCCTGGAAACGGCGACGCCACGGTGCAATGTTGTGACGGCGCGCGATCGCCTGCACCGCCATGAAGCCCACATTGTGCCGGTTATCGACGTGACGCGAGCCGGGATTGCCGAGTCCGACGAAGAGCAGCATGGCGTCAACGGCGCGGCCGCCTCAAGGTTGGTGAGCCAACACACGCTTTGGCCGGAGACCGCAGGCACGGCCTCCGGAAACCACGCACGATGCCGACGTTACGATTCCGGTCGAGACGGCGCCCTGGCGCCGCCTCACTTCTTCTCGGCCGGGGGTGCGCCCTCGGCTGCAGGAGCGGCGGCAGGAGCCGCACCGGGCGCGGCACCCTCGGCGCCGGGTGCAGCGGCAGCAGCCGTCGCGGCGGCAGCGGCGGCAGCAGCCGCTTCGGCAGCGGCCTTCTGCTCTTCGGCGTAGCCGGACGGCGGCACCACGGTGACCAGGGTCATGTCATCGTGACCGACCACCCGCACATTGGCCGGCAACGTCACATCGCTCAGATGCTTGGAGTGGCTGATCTCCAGACCGGCGATATCGACGTCGATCGAGTCGGGAATCGAGTCGGCCGGGCAGATCACCTCGATGCTGTGGGTGACGATGTTGACTGCGCCACCGCGCTTCACGCCGGGCCAGAACATCATGCGCCGCGCCACGGCGATGGCCGCCGGCGACGTCGTGCTCTCGGCCGGCACACGGCTGCGCGCCATTGAAATGGGCGTGTTGGCCGAAGTC
>CAZUDR010000528.1:1357-2585 GCA_964618715.1 uncultured Undibacter sp.
GGTGTTGAGCACGTGCACGGGAATCTGCACGCGGATGGTCGCACCCTCGGCAACACGGAGGAAGTCGACATGCATCGGCAGATCCTTGAGCGCGTCGAGCTGAAAGTCGCGCGGAATCACGCGGTGCTTGGTCCCTTCCACGTCGAGATCGTAAAGCGTGGTGAGGAAGCGGCCCTGGTAGATGCGCTTCTTCAGCTCGTCGTGCTCGATGAGCACCATCATCGGGGGCTTGTTGTCACCGTAGACCACGGCCGGAACGCGGCCCGAGCGACGCGCGGCCCGGGCGGCCCCCTTGCCGCCTTTCGGGCGTGACGTCGCCTTCATTTCAAGAACGTTCGCCATCGCAAATCCTCATCTAATCCTATGGAAAAAGGCGGCTTTTTCGCCGCCCGCCAACGCGGCAAGCCTCCAGGGGTGCCGGGGGCCGCGATGCGCGCGGGGTTATAGCGACGGGGGGGCGAAAGGGCAAGGAACGGCGGTCATCGCTGCGCCGCGCCCGGACCGGCAAGTTCTCCGGGAATAGCGGCGCTAATCCGCCGCCGGCTCGATGTCGGCTGCGTCGTCGGTCGCCTTGCCCTTCCTGGCCGCCGCCTTCGCCGGCTTCCGCACCGGCTTGTCAGACAGCTTGGCCTCCAGTGTCTCGATGCGGGCCTTGAGCGCATCATTTTCCTCGCGGGCGAGCCGGGCCATTTCCTTGACCGCCTCGAATTCTTCCCGCTGGACCACGTCAAGTTCGCGCAGGATGCGTTCAGCCTGTGCCCGGAACAGGGTGTCGAACTCTCGCCGGACGCCTTGTGCGACCCCGGCGGCATCATTCATCAGCCGCGCCATCTCGTCGAAAAAGCGGTTGCTGGTCTGGGTCATCTTCGCCTCCCGCCGGCCTGTCCCAACAATGGCGTTCCGGTCATCCCGCTGCAAGACCCGGCGTGCTAACACTGGCCCCTCATCGGGCGGCGCGCGGGGGCGCGCTTCGGCCGTCCCCAACACGGACCCACTGAATGCCCTGGCTCGTCATTCCCTATCCCGAATTCGACCCGGTCCTTGTGCAGATCGGCCCCTTCGCCATCCGCTGGTATGCGCTGTCCTACATAGCCGGCATTCTGCTCGGCTGGCTGTATGCCCGCGCCATCATCCGCGCCGACAGGCTGTGGGGCGGCAAGGCGCCGCTGACCGTCGCCGATTTCGACGACTTTATCCTGTGGGTGACGCTCGGCATCATCCTCGGCGG
>CAZUDR010000529.1:0-2580 GCA_964618715.1 uncultured Undibacter sp.
ATCCTGTCCGGTCGGACCAAGGACAGGAACATCGGCTATATCGCCGACTTCCTCACCGCACTCGGCATCGACCTGAAGGAAGTGCGCGTCGTCTCCGACGACGAAGACGCGATCGTCGAGGCGCTCGACGCACTGCGCCACAAATACACCTATGTCTTCACCACCGGCGGCATCGGCCCGACCCATGACGACATTACCGCTGACTGCGTGGCCAAGGCCTTCGGCGTGGCGTTGCCCTATCACCCCGAGGCAGTGGCGATCCTGAAGGAGCGCCTGGCCAAGACCGGCGGCGAACTGAACGAGGCGCGCATGCGCATGGCGCGCATTCCTGAAGGCGCCCGGCTGGTGGTCAACAAGGTCTCCGGCGCGCCGGGGTTCTGGATCGGCAATGTCATCACCATGGCCGGCGTTCCGGCGATCATGCAGGCCATGCTCGACGAGGTGGCGCCGCAACTGAAGACCGGCGCCAAACTTTTGTCGGCGACGATCCGCGCGGACGCCAAGGAAGGCGACGTGGGCACGGAACTCGGCGTCATCGCCAGGGCGCATCCGGGTGCGCTGATCGGCAGCTATCCGTTCTTCGACGAGAAGCTCGGGCCGAACACGAACATCGTGGTGCGCTCGCGCGACCCCGAGCAACTTGCGGCCGTGAAGGCGGCCGTGGAACAGATGCTGGTGACCGTGCGCGCGCAGCTTGCGGCAAGCTGAGTGCTGCGACAATCCGCGCCGGACGCTGACATGCTCGTGATCGGGGGTGTGCCCGCATGGCGCCTATATTGCGGACATGGTCCGGGCATCGCTGCTCGCATTGTTCCTGCTGGTTCTGCCGAGCGCACAAGCGCCGGCCGAGGAGGGCCCGGCGCGCGACTGGGATGCGCTGCGCGCGGACGGCCGTGTCGCGCTGGTACGTCATGCGCGCGCACCGGGTACCGGCGATCCTCCCGGCTACACGATCGACGACTGCGAGAGCCAGCGCAATCTCAGCCTGGAAGGCCGGGAACAGGCGAAGAAACTCGGCGACCGATTCCGTGCCGAGAATATCAACGTTACCAGGGTCGTTTCGTCGCAATGGTGCCGCTGCCGCCAGACTGCCGAATTGATGGACCTCGGCCCGGTCGAGGAGGTGCCGACCTTCAACAACGCGCACATGCTCCGTCACAAGCGTGATGAGCTTGCCGCCGGCGGGCGCAAGGTGATCGCGGCGTGGGACGGGCCGGGCATTCTTCTGGTCTCCACCCACGGTGCGAATGTGCTGGCGATGCTCGGCATTCATCCGCGCGAGGGCGAGGTGGTGGTGGTCGAGCCTGATCCCTCGGGCCAGGACAGGATCAGGATCGTCGCCCGTATTCCACCGTCGTGACCGCGGGCGCATGAACGCCCGGATACCCGTGCAGGAGGGTTTCATGCCGTTGCTGACCAGGCCGACCCGTCGCCATCTGCTGCTCGGCGGCGCGTTCGCCGCCGCCGGAATGGGAGTTGGAATGCGGTCGGCGATGTCGCAGGGCATGGCCCCGACTCCGGGTTGCACCGACAGCGATGAGCTGACGGTCCGGCAAGGCCCCGGACCGTTCTACAAGCCGCGTTCGCCGCAACGCAACGATTTGCGCGAACCGGAAAGCGGAGGCGTGCCGTTCGAGCTCGTGGGACTGGTCCTGACGCGGTCATGTCGGCCGATGAGCCGTGCGCTCGTCGATTTGTGGCACGCCGACGAAAACGGCCACTACGACAACGACGGGTTCCGCTATCGCGGCCACGTCTTTGCCGACGCAGCGGGCCGTTTCCGGTTCAAGACGATCATGCCGGCGGTTTACCCGGGGCGTACGCGGCATTTCCATGTCAAGGTGCAGGCGCCGAACCGGCCGGTGCTGACCACGCAGCTTTATTTTCCCGGTGAAGCGGCCAACGCCCGCGACTTCCTGTTCGACCGCCGGCTGCTGATGCGCGTGACCTCGGCGGGCGATGGCCGCACCGGCCGCTTCGATTTCATCACCGACCTTGGGTAACCGTCCTTATCCGCTGCCGCGTCGGCCGGGCCGCTTCTATTTCCCGTATGACCTGCGCTAGAACCTGCATGCCGGCCGCAGAGCCGGGCAGGGGAAGCCATGGCGCAACCGCCGCAGGACACATCCGGACCGGCCGCGACACCGCAGCCGGAGAAGGCCTTTCCCGTCTCCTGGGACCAGTTTCACCGCGACTCGCGTGCGCTGGCCTGGCGGTTGCACGAGGCGGGCCCGTTCGAGGCAATTGTCTGCATCACCCGGGGCGGGCTGGTGCCGGCGGCAATCGTCTCGCGCGAGCTAAACGTGCGGATCATCGAGACGGTGTGCGTGGTCAGCTATCAGGACTACAAGAACCAGGGCGAGATCAAGGTGCTCAAGGGGGTGGCGCCGGAAGTGACCTCGCTGCGCGGGCAGGGCAAGGGCGTGCTGATCGTCGACGACCTGGTCGACACCGGCAAGACCGCGCGGGTGGTGCGCGACATCCTGCCGGCGGCGCATTTCGCCACCGTCTACGCCAAGCCGATGGGAAGGCCGCTGGTCGACACCTTCATCACCGAGGTGTCGCAGGACACCTGGATCT
>CAZUDR010000530.1:0-2569 GCA_964618715.1 uncultured Undibacter sp.
GGTCCAGGCCACGGTGCGGCCGCGGATCGGACCTTTCTTCTCCTCGAAGGTCATCACATCGGCCAGCACCTGGCAGGGATGCGAGCGACGGGTGAGCCCGTTGATCACCGGCACGGTGGCGTGGCCGGCAAGCTCTGCCACCGCCTCGTGATCGAGTATGCGGATCACGATGGCGTCAACGAAACGCGAGAGCACGCGCGCGGTATCGGCCAGCGTCTCGCCACGGCCGAGCTGCATTTCCTGCGCGGTCAGCATGATCGACTCGCCGCCGAGCTGGCGCATGGCGACGTCGAAGGAGACGCGCGTGCGCGTCGAAGGCTTGTCGAAGATCATGGCCAGCGTCCTGCCGGCCAGCGGATGCCTGACGACGCCACTCGCGCGCTCGGCCTTCATGGCGCGGCTCGAGTTGATCATCCCCGCCAGTTCCGGCTTGGGAATGTCGGCAATATCGAGGAAGTGACGCAGACCGTTGCCGCTCATGACGCGGCCTCCGTCGCCGGGCGCGCGACTTGCGCCAGCCGGGTGCAGGCGCGATCGATTGCGTCGACCGCCGTAGCGATCTCCTCCTCGCCAATGATCAGCGGCGGCAGCAGCCGCACGACATTGTCGCCGGCGGCGGGCACGATCATTTTCTCGGCGCGCAGCTCGTCGACCATGTCGGAGGCCGGCGGGATCATGCGCAGGCCGATGAGCAGGCCCTCGCCGCGCACTTCGGCGATCACCGAGGCGTGCCGGTCCTTCAGTTCGGCCAGCCGTTGCTTGAGCAGCAGCGCGGTGTGCTCGACCCGCTCGAGAAATCCTTCCGCGGTCACCACGTCGAGCACCGCATTGGCCACCGCCATGGCCAGCAGATTGCCGCCGAAGGTGGAGCCGTGGGTGCCGGCGGTCATGCCCCTGGCCGCCTCCTCGGTGCCGAGGAAGGCGCCGACCGGAAAGCCCCCGCCGAGCGCTTTTGCGAGCGCCATGATGTCGGGCTTCACGCCGGTCCGCTCATAGGCGAACAGCTTGCCGCTGCGGCCGATCCCAGTCTGCACCTCGTCGAAGATCAGCAGCAGGCCGTGCTGGTCGCACAGCGCGCGCAGGGCACGCAGGAAGGCATGCGGCACCACGCGCACGCCGCCCTCGCCCATGATCGGCTCGATCAGGATGGCGCCGGTCGCGGGACCGATCGCCTTCTTCACCGCCTCCAGATCGGCATAGGGCACCTGGTCGAAGCCCTCGACCGGCGGGCCGAAGCCGTCGAGATATTTCGTGTTGCCGGTGGCGGCGAGCGAAGCGAGCGTACGGCCGTGGAAGGCGCCCTCGAAGGTAATGATGCGGTAGCGCTCCGGCTTGCCCGAGACGGCCTGGTACTTGCGCGCCATCTTGATCGCGCCTTCCATGGCCTCGGTGCCGGAATTGCAGAAGAACACCCTGTCGGCGAACGACAGCGCGCACAGCCGCTCGGCCAGCCGCTCGGCGCCGGGAATGCGGTAGAGATTGGACACGTGCCAGAGTTTCTGCGCCTGGGTGGTCAGCGCGTCGACCAGCACCGGATGGGCATGGCCGAGCGCGTTGACGGCAACGCCGGACGTGAAATCGAGATAGCGCTCACCCTTTGCCGTAAACAGCCACGCGCCCTCGCCCCGCTCGAAAGCGAGGTCGACGCGCGCATAGGTCGGCAGCAGATGATCGCTCACGGCTTACGTCTTCCATCGGACACAAATGCGGGCCTGATCCGCTCAAACCGTACCGGTGCAGGCCCCGTCTTGGCCGGTCGCGCATGACGGTGACTGATGACCGACGTCCGTCCGGGGCGGACCGGCCGGGACCACGCGCGCGCCGACAAAATGAAATGTGCCGCCTCCCGGGGCGGCACTTTTATTATTTTATTCCCGAGCCTTGTGCTGTCAACCGAGCGCCCGCTGACGCAGCGACGGACTCAAATTTGCCGCAAGTGCCGATTCTAAGGGAAAACTTGTTGTTAGTTGGGGGTTGACGCTTGCCACGGGTTGCACGCGAGTCACCCCATATTGTAGCTTTTTGATCAGCTAGTACGACATCTCGTGCGGCGGATCGATTTCTGGTTCATCCCTGAAGCGTCAGCGTCAGGCGTCCCTGTAGGGCGTCCGGCGAACGAGGGGGGATTCCGCCCAGGGCATTGAACGCGATGGAGAAAACCCTATGAGCTGGACGGACGAAAGGGTCGAACTCCTGAAGAAACTGTGGGCCGACGGCCTGTCCGCCAGCCAGATCGCGGCGGAGCTCGGGGGCATTACCCGCAATGCAGTCATCGGCAAGGTGCACCGGCTGGGTCTGTCGGGGCGCGCCAAGAGCCCGTCCTCGTCGACGCCACGGCCGCGCAAGGCGCGCTCGGGCGGCCACATGCTGCGGGTGTCGCGGCCGGCCATCCGGGGCAATACCGCGCTCGCCTACGACTACGACGTGGAGCCGGAGCCGGAGCTGATCGAGATCCCGGTCGAGCAGCGCAAGACATTGCTGCAGCTCAACGAGCACACCTGCCGCTGGCCGATCGGCGACCCGGGCAGCGCCGAGTTCTTCTTCTGCGGCGGCGACACGGTGAACGAAC
>CAZUDR010000531.1:0-2564 GCA_964618715.1 uncultured Undibacter sp.
GATGGGCCGCGTCGGCGAGGTGCTGATCCGCGCCTGGCAGACGGCGCACAAGATGAAGGTGCAGCGCGGGCGGCTGCCGGAGGAGACCGGCGAAAACGACAATTTCCGCGTCAAGCGCTACATCGCCAAGGTGACGATCAACCCGGCGATCGCGCACGGCATGGCGAAACACATCGGTTCCGTCGAAAAAGGCAAGCTTGCCGATCTCGTCCTGTGGTCGCCCGCCTTCTTCGGCGTCAAGCCGGAGGTGATCATCAAGGGCGGGTCGATCGTCGCCGCGCAGATGGGTGACCCGAACGCGTCCATTCCGACGCCGCAGCCGGTGCACTACCGGCCGATGTTCGGCGCCTTCGGCAAGGCGCTCACCGCCTCGTCGCTGATGTTCGTCTCGAAGGCGGCGGTGCGCGGCAAGCTGGGCGCCAGGCTCGGCGTCGAGAAGCAGCTGGTGGCGGTCGAGAACACGCGCAAGATCGGCAAGAAGAACATGGTGCACAACGGCGCCACCCCCGCCATCACTGTTGATCCGGAAACCTACGAGGTCACCGCCGACGGCGAGCTGCTCACCTGCGCCCCGGCCGAGACGCTGCCGATGGCGCAGCGGTATTTCCTGTTTTGACCGCACTGCAAACCCGGCAGTCGTCCCCGCGAAGGCGGGGACCCGTAACCCTGCGTTCCGGCATCTCGAATGCCGGGGTTATGGGTCCCGGATCTCGCTTCGCTCGGCCGGGACGACCGGCTAGAATTGGCGCCATGCACCGCGTTGCATCGATCAAACGCACAGGCGAATGGGACGCCGTCGCGGCCATCGATCGTGTCGTGCTCGACGCCGGTGACCGGCACCGCCGCCGCATCGTGCTGACGGCCGAGAGGGGCACCGAGTGTCTGCTCGATGTCGCCAGTCCGGTGATCCTGCGCGACGGCGACGGTCTCGTGCTCGACGACGGCTCGATCATTCTCGTCTCCGGTGCGCCGGAGCCGCTGGTCGAAATCTCGGCGCGCACCCCGCTCGACTTCGTGCGGCTGGCCTGGCACCTCGGCAACCGCCACACCGACGTGCAGATCGCCGGCAACCGGATCCGCATCCGCCGCGATCACGTGCTGGAGGAGATGCTGCGCGGCCTCGGCGCACATCTTGATGCTCTCGAAGCGCCATTCGATCCCGAGCCCGGCGCGCCGCAGGACGGGCATCAGCATCAACATCTTCATCACGGGCACGGCCATGGCGCGTAAGCGACGCAACGCTCCGCTGCGAAGCAAGGCAGTTGCCGCACGCCACCTCTCCCCGCGTGCGGGGAGAAGTCGACGGCCGAGCGAAGCGAGGCCGGCGGGTGAGGGTGCTTCTCCTCCGGCTGACCGTTTCGATACGCCCCCTCACCCGGCGCGCAGCGCAAGCGCTGCTCGCCACCCTCTCCCCGCTCGCCGGGAGAGGGAAAGCGCCGCCCTCTACCGCCTGATGGCCTGGCTGTCGCCCGCCTATCCGGTCGGCGGCTTCTCCTATTCCGGCGGCATCGAATGGGCGGTGGAGGCCGGCGATATCCGCGACGCCGCAACGCTGCAGGACTGGCTCGCCGTCATGCTGGAACGGGGCAGCGGTTTCGCCGACGCGGTGCTGTTCGTCCACGCCCATCGCGCGGTGGCACGTGGCGACGACAGCGCATTGCGCACCGCGGCGGAACTTGCCGCCGCGCTCGCGCCGACGAAGGAGCGCCATCTGGAAACGACCGCGCAGGGCAACGCCTTTGTCGAGGCGACGGCCGCGTCCTGGCCCTGCACCGCGCTCGACCGGCTGAAGGGGGTCTGGGCCGGCCCGGTCGCCTATCCGCTCGCCGTGGCGACGGCCGCGGCCGGGCACGGCGTCGCGCTTGAAGCCTCGCTCGCCGCCTTTCTGCAGGCGCTCGTCGCCAACTGGGTCTCCGCCGCGGTCCGCCTTGTTCCCCTCGGGCAGACCGACGGCCAGCGCGTGCTCGCGGCGCTGGAGCCGGCCGTCGCCACCACCGCGCAGCGGGCGACCGCCACCGCGCTGGACGACCTCGGCACGTCGGCGTTCCGCGCCGATCTCGCCAGCGCCCGGCACGAGACGCAGTACACCCGGCTGTTCCGCTCGTAGCGGCCGAAAGGTACCAGCCGCGGAGCGTCGGCCGACGCTTGCCTGCGGTCGCGGAATGACGGAAGTGTGGGCCGAAGAAGGATGAACAAGGCAATGAGCAATCCCCACGGTCCCTTGCGCGTCGGCGTCGGCGGCCCGGTCGGCTCCGGCAAGACCGCGCTGCTGGACGCGCTCTGCAAGACGCTGCGGACGAAATACCAGATCGCCGCCATCACCAACGACATCTACACCAGATGGGACGCCGACTATCTGGTTCGCTCCGGCGCGCTGGAGGCCGAACGCATCGCCGGCGTGGAGACCGGTGGCTGTCCGCACACCGCCATCCGCGAGGATGCCTCCATCAACCTCGCCGCCGTCGCCGACATGCGGCAGAAGTTTCCCGATCTCGATCTGGTGCTGATCGAATCCGGCGGCGACAATCTGGCCGCGACTTTCTCCCCCGAACTCGCCGACCTCA